>NZ_CAWUDO010000049.1:0-62350 GCF_963920935.1 Nostoc sp. CCY 9925
AAGCGGACTCTCAAAGGTTTGCACAGACTGGCTTATAAATTTTCGGACAAGTCTATTAAAAGACCGGAATCTTCCAGCCTCAAAATCATCTAATCCTTGTTGAATTCCCTTTATCGCCTCCTCTGATTCTTGTACCTCCCACTCTAAGAGACTGGTAAGCAACTCAGACGCTACAAGACTAACATCTTGACCTTGGCGAGCAGCTTTATCGCGTAGTAATGCTTCTAATTCTGGGCTAAGGGAAATGACAATTGACATAGAGCTACTTCCTTGGGGATTCAGCCTGTGGGCAATATTCTAGCAAACACAGCAATTTTTGTTGATGCAAGAAGAATTTGTTTTTGAGCAAATACAAGTTTTAGGCAACTTGCCTGAAGAATCGGCTAACACTTCTTTGTATATGCAAAGTAAATTCTCTAGATGATCTCCGCTTAATTGGTTAAAAGGCAATAAGCTTGGTGTTAAGGCTAAAAACTATAACTAGCGTAGGTTGGGGAGCCACTGCGTTGGACGGGTTCCCCGGCTTGAAGCAAGTGGCGTTTGAGGAACGAAACCCAACATTATCGAAGCTTTGTTGGGTTTCGCTGTCGCTCAACCCAACCTACCGTTCTGCCCCAGTTAATTGTTATTCCAATAACGTTCGATTAATTCATTAATTCGATATTTGTCTAAAAAATAGACCGAACCTATTAAACCTTTAGGCATCTTCTCAACAATTTTCTCACGGGCGTTCTCAGTAAAAATTCCGCTTATTGCGATAACGAAATTCGAGATGTAGCGTTGCTCATTTGACCCCAATTCGTAGAATGGCATTGAGAATGCATCATGTAATTGACCAATAAGCTCATCGATTTGTGAATTTACTCCACCACTTATATTTCCGGCTTTGGCTTGCAAACCATAGTGTCTATAGTTTCCAAAGGAGGTGATTTCAGAAAAAGTGAAATCTTTGCCATACTCTTTTGTTCCATGTGTGTAGCGGACGAAGAGAAAACCCATTCGTCGTAATAAGAGGAGAAGCAATTCTCTGCAAAAATATGTTCTTTTGTATCTTACAAACCCATTACTTTACGATAATGTGCTTCAATTTGTGCCACAGTTTCAGATTTACGCTTAGTTTCCCATTGACTGCGGTTAAATAATTCTTGGCGCAATTCATCAACATTAATTGTTGTAAATTTACCATTATTAATAATCTGCTTACCATTTACCCAAGCACTATGAACAACATTACTTGGACGCCCCAAAACTAATAAACCAATGGGGTCTGTACGCGGTAACAATGATAAATTGGTGAGGTCATAAAGTACTAAATCGGCTTGTTTACCAACAGTTAAAGAACCTAGCTTATCGTCAACATTTAATCCTTTTGCACCTCCTAAGGATGCCATTTCTACTGATTGTCGGGGTGTAATCCAGTGCTGATAATCTAAATCTGTAACGTTATGTAAAATCGAACCAATTTTGATGGCTTCCAACAGATCTTGAGAGTCATTACTAGAGGCACCATCACAACCAAAAGTGACATTTACTCCAGCTTGGCGATATTTTAAAATTGGGGCGATGCCACTGCCTAAACGTAAATTGCTTAAGGGATTATGAACAACTGTAGATTGAGTTTCGGCAAGAATAGCGATATCAGTATCATTTAACCAAACACAATGGGCAAGAGAAGTTTTATTGCTTAAATAGCCGATTCTTTTTAAATGTTCGACGGCTGTACAACCGTACTTTTCTTGGGCGAGTTTTTCTTGTGCCCTGGTTTCGAGTAAATGGGAATGACGACTAAGATTGTAGCGATCGCTTAATTCAATACATCCTGCAAACAAAGCATCAGTACATAATTGTATCCCTGTTGGTGCAACTAAAATACTCACACCCTCATCTGGGCGATGAAATTTTCTCACCGCTTCTTCGATGATTTCCAATGTTGCCGCAGTTGAGCGAAAATAAGGTTGATGATTTTGTGTTGACTCACCAGATGGAATACCTGCGGTGAGAGATTCATCTTGAATTAAAGGCGCAATAAAAGCCCGAATTCCGACTTGTGTGTAAGCGCGAATTGCAATAGCGATGGTTTCTAACTCAAGTCCGGGAATTAACACCAAGTGGTCTACTACACTCGTCCCACCCGAAAGTAAAGTTTCCACCGCCGTTCCCAAAGCACTGAGATATACTTGTTCGGTATCTAGAGGAGCAAAATCATACAGTTCCGCCAACCATAATTCTAAAGGCAAAACCGACATGATCCCGCGTTGCCACATTTCCGAAGAATGGGTGTGGGCGTTAAAGAAGCCAGGAAGCAGCAGCTTATTTTTACCATCTATAGCTGTACCGATTATCTGTAGATTCGGGGCAATGGCAGTGATTTTACCATCTACAACCTGTACATCTACAGTCGCGTAATCATCAGCAGTGGCAATTAAAACATTTTGGATAGTAAAACTTAACATATTTAACCTTGATTAAGCGATCGTATTCTGAACTGAGTTTCAAGTTACAAAATAGAAAATGGTATTGGCTATTGCAATTTTATGAACTTACCATTACGGACATTAGGGTTTCCACCAAATGCGTGGACAGTGAATGATGCTATTGCAGATATCACTCGTCCGCAAAAGACCCCACAACCCGTTATCTTAGCAACAGAAACAAAAACCCTGCGTCTAGACCTCGCAAAAGCCGCTATCCTCGTCATTGATATGCAAAACGACTTCTGTCACCCTGACGGCTGGTTAGCGCATATCGGCGTGGATGTCACCCCAGCTCGTAAGCCCATTGAACCTTTAAAGAATTTACTCCCAGAACTGCGTACTGCTGGTGTACCAATAATTTGGGTGAATTGGGGGAATCGTCCCGACTTACTCAACATTAGTGCAGCTTCACTTCACGTCTACAACCCTACGGGTGACGGCGTGGGTTTGGGCGATCCCTTACCTAAAAATGGTGCTAAAGTACTCATGGCGGGTAGTTGGGCTGCGGCAGTGGTGGATGAACTACAACCGCTAAGAGAAGATATTTGCGTAGACAAATACCGGATGAGTGGTTTCTGGGACACACCTTTGGATAGCATCTTGAAGAATCTGGGAAAAACGACACTATTT
This sequence comes from Nostoc sp. CCY 9925, assembly GCF_963920935.1. Lineage (NCBI taxonomy): Bacteria > Bacillati > Cyanobacteriota > Cyanophyceae > Nostocales > Nostocaceae > Nostoc > Nostoc sp. CCY 9925. The sequence continues at coordinate 3,105 of NZ_CAWUDO010000049.1, forward strand.
TTTGCTGGTGTCAACGCTGACCAATGTGTGCTGACCACATTATGTGATGCCAACTTCTTGGGATATGACTGCATATTAGTCAAAGACTGCACCGCCACAACATCACCTGAATATTGTTGGTTGGCGACATTATACAACGTCAAACAATGCTTCGGTTTTGTCACAGATTCTCAAGCAATTTTAAAAGTGCTGTCAACAGTAACGGGGCGTTTAGCACCTGAGGAGTAGGGAGTGGGGAGTTAGGAGTATTTAGAGATTCGTAATTTTGTAAATTAGACATACAACTTGTAAAAATCTCTTTTATGCGCCTTTGCGCCTCTGCGTGAGATTATTTTCCAAATCTCTGTTCACAGCCCAAATAGGATAACTCTACAACTAAATATTCAACACTCGCATCTCTTGTCATAACCATCAACAACTTCGAGGGGATAAATAAATGCACGCTACTCGTTGTGTAATTCCTATTATCAAATCTCCCAAAGATTACCAAGTATATCGCATCAGTCCTAACGACTCTAATCGCTTAGCGATTATCTTCGATTCGACTAATGCAAATACTTCCTTGACTTGCTGTGTAGAAATATTTGATGTTGGCGGACAAACACCACCAAACCGCCATCAGTGGGCAGTGGAAATGTTTTTTGTCCTCAAAGGTGAAGCGATCGCCATGTGTGACGGCAAGATTGCTAATATCCAAGCTGGAGATAGTTTATTAGTGCCTCCCACTGGCACGCATTTAATTAAAAATACAGGTTCCACTCGCTTATATACCCTAACTGTAATGGTGCCTAATGAAGATTTTTCAGAATTAATTCGCAGTGGAACACCAGTAGAGTTAGATGCAGAAGATATGGCAGTATTAGGGAGATTAGATGCTTTAATGCCTTGTTGAAGAAGAATTTAGAATTGCGCATGGGCCATTGGGCATTGGGCATGGGGCATTGAGAGTTATTCTCGTTGTCCCCTTGTCCCCCTTGTCTTCCCACACTCCACCCCCTTTTACTCAAATTTGAGGTTTTCTTTGGTGAAATATACTTCTGTTTGAGTACCTAATGTATCCAGACGATTACTGCCAGTATTGACTATGACAGTATAAGGTTTAATAGTTGGTAGCGGTGATGAAACAGAAAGATAAATTTTGTCATTGATAATTATTTTTGTAGGAGAAATTTTTTCCAACTTTTTGATAGATTCAACTTCAACATCTCCATTGCGATTACAAAGTCTGCCAAAAGCTAAGGCTGTTGCTTGTGGAGGAACTTCAAGTAAATAAAAATAATCAGGGCTTAACCATTCTTGCAAATTATTATCGCCACCGTTACCAATATATTGAATTGATGACTGGGATACTTTTGACCAAATATTACGAGAAAGCGCTTTGGGAAAAATGACTACTTTTAGTTCTCTGCGATCGCCAAAAGAAACTTTTGTAGTAAATGTCCCTTGACGCGACTTAATTCCATTATTATCGTAATCTTTAACTTCGATTTGGTTCAGGGGCTTGAGACTATTACAAAAGTCAAGCCGTTTATCATCTGGCGATCGCAAGTTAACCCAGAGAAGTATGGATATAAAGCCTAAAAAAATAAAAATAAATATTTTTCCAAGTATATGAACTTTCATTACTCTATACTGATAAGTAGAAGGCAGGAGGCAGAAGGGTGAAGGCAGAAGGAAAAAACCAGTTTTTATCGGGGTTTTAAACTTTTTTATTTTATATTTAATTATGTCTACCTACTTTTTTGTTTATCCACACTAAATTGTTCAATCTTTGAGACGCGATGAATCCGTCTGTACATGAATATTTTTTAGGCTTAATCCAAGTGTATTGAATCCTATCCTAAAAAACAAAAAATAGTAGGGTAGGCATTTTCTACCCTACTATTAAATTTTTTACGCCTAATGCCGATCGCAGCAGAAGTTTTGATAGCTGTGCATCAAACTTCTGTGCGGTATCTGAAGCGGTTCGTTTTTTAACCTACCTTACTAACATAGGGACTTGTTAATTTATCTAACTGCTGAATCAGAAGACTGAGGAATAATCCCACATCTGTGACTACACCCACTGATTCTACAGAACCGCGATCGCTCAATTTTGTCACCACAGCTGGATTAATATCCACACATACCATTTTCACCCCCGCCGGCGTCATATTGCCGACACCAATGGAGTGCAGCATTGATGACAGCATCAAAATCATCTCTGCACCTTCTAAGTTTTTGGCATATTGCTCTTGGGCTTTGAGCAAATCCATTTGGGTATCAGGTAAAGGCCCGTCATCCCGAATCGACCCAGCAAGCACAAAAGGCACGTCGTTGTGGACGCACTCATACATCACGCCACTCTTAATCACTCCCGCTTCCACAGCTTTGGGAATGCTACCGTAACGGCGGATGGTATTAATTACCTTCAGGTGATGGCGGTGTCCACCACGGACGGCGACACCCCGTTTCATGTCCACACCCAAGGAAGTGCCCATGATATTTTGTTCGATGTCGTGGACAGCGATCGCATTCCCACCAAGCAGCGCTTGTACATATCCTTGGCGGATTAGTTGCGCTAAGTGTTCGCCGCCACCAGTGTGAATCACCACAGGACCAGCGGTGACAACTACTTTACCACCAGCATCGCGGATTTTACGTAGTTCCCAAGCCACTTGCTCGACGACTAATTCCACGCGGCGTTCGCTGGAAACTCCCGACGACATAAAGCTAAATTCCTGGGTACTGCGTTGTTCCCGCGATTCTGTTTTGCGGATGGTGCGGATACCTAACACGTCTGTAACTACTTGTTCGCCAATTTCTAAATCACGTAGGATTTTACACCTTGCATTGAAGCCATTGGGTGTTTGAGTAATGGCGATCGCCCCATCCATCCGCTGATTTTCTACCTTCACCCACTGACCCTTAATCCGCACTTCGGTGGGATAAATTGTACTGACGTAGAAATCATCAGGCGCTACGCCATTTTGGATGACAGGCTCTAGCTTAGCGTCTCGCTCATCTTGGGGTAAGTCTACAGCACCCAAATCAATCAACCGCGAAATGATTTCTTCCATCACTTCATGGGATGGTGCTGATACCTTGACTTCGGCAGCTGAGGTACTTTGGCGTTGTTCTCCCAAGTTGAAATTCAGAACTTGGAAACTTCCGCCAGCGTCTACAATCAAATCCAGAGCGCGGTTAATCAAACCAGCGTCTAGCAAATGTCCTTCCATGCGAATGATCCGGCTTTCCACCGAGACATTGGCATGAATTTCATCTCTAACTGGTTCTGTCACCCGTAGGGTTAGGCATTTCGCTGCACCACCAGCTTTGAGAAATTCGGTCAGCGGCGTTTCCAGCACTTGGAAACCGACTTCTGCAAGGCGGGATTTCAAAGCATCACTCGCCTTGTTCATAATGACGATGCTTTCTACATTCACCGCATTACAAGCAAAGTTGACTGCATCAGCTTCGGCAATGGCGATTCGCTTTTCTGGTGCAACTCGCATTTGGATTAAGCGGTTGGAGTAAGAATCAAAAGCACCTGGATAGTAGAGCAAATAGCCATTTGCTAATGGACAAAAGCAGGTATCTAAGTGATAGAAACGTTCGTCTATCAGTCGTAGTGAGAGTACTTCAATATCCAGCCACTTGGCTAGGTAGGGGTGGGAATCTAATTCTGAGCGGAAACCGTATCCTGCCCATAACCAGCGTCCTTCCCGATCTAGCAGTGCGTCTCCTGCGCCTTCAAAAGGCAAATCTTTGGGAAGTTCATTGACTGTATAACCATTTGCCTCAAACCATTGTTTGAAGTAAGGTTCTTCTCCCTGACGTTCTTTGTGTAAAAAGCGGCTAAGTACGACGTTTTCTCCTAGTACCAAACCAGCGTTGGCTGTAAAAACCAGATCTGGCCAACCTTTCTCTGGTGGTATTAAGTCTACAATGGCGTGTTGTTTAAGAATCTGGTGTAGTCCTTGCCACTGTTCTACGGCGCGATCGCGCGATGATTTGTGAATATTCCCTTCCATCCAGGGATTAATCACATAATCTACATCGTAGTGATCGGGAGGACACATCAAAAAGCGAATCCGGGAAGTCATAAAAATTTTACAAGCGTATTTTGGATACAGATTTTCGTTTTTCCAGTTTTGTCAAATCTGCCACTAGAGCTTCTACCTTTGGATAGTTGAAGGTTTTACGAGGGCTTCGTTCATAATTCTATTACTGGAAAACATAAACTCAAGGTTAAGAATCAGACAAAGTGACAAAATGGCATGGAACTGGTGGTGTGATTTCGTGTTATTCTAACTCCCTTGATTGGTAATCCAGCAGATATTGATGAATTCTCAAGTAAGACAAGCTCGATGTCTGGCTACCAAGCTCAGGTTGTGTATTTCACCAAATTGAAATCCGTTGTCAAGCACGTCTTGTATCTTGTGTACTTTTTACTGACACAAATCTTTATATATTACTGCTGCGCCACTAACTAATAGAAGTGATTGCCAAGGATACGTTAGTCGCACACCTTGGTGTAGCCATCGCTGTTTTCTACTACTGTGTTAAGCTGCCATGCATTGAACGCGGCAGACGATCATAATATTTTAGATACTCAAAAGTCAAGAGTCCAGAATCTAGATTCAACTCAATACTTGTCGGTTAAGGGGAAAAGGGGAAGGGGAAAGGGGGAAAGGGAAAGAAAAAACCTTTAACCTTTACCCGGTTGGTGAGCTTGTCGAACCATTAACCTTTTCCCCAAATCCAATGCCGAGTTAAAAATGCACAAAGCGAGCAGTATTGAGATTCAACTAGACTCTGGACTCTTGAAGAGCATCACAAGTAATATCATGTCCGCATAATTAGTTATGATTCCCACAGTCATTGCACCCCAAAGAGCCAAAGCTGCGCTTTGTCTACCCTAAGAGCTTGCGGGGCTACGGTGTACACACAAGTCGGAAATAGTAGTCTGTGAAAGAATAATTGACGAGTAAATTCTCTGTAGAGACGGCGATTTATCGCGTCTTGTGAACGTGTCAGTCTTTTAGACGCGATAAATCGCGTCTCTACATGAGGGCTTTCTGGCTTATCCCAAGCGTATTGGAATAAAACTGGATCTGACTTGTGTGTACACCGTAGGCTTGCTCTTAGGGGATTAAGGGGTGGGGTTCTTCGGGTTTAATAAGTAATCAAGCGGACATGATATAATAAGCTAATAAGCATTTAAGTTGCATAAAACCAGGGCTGGAGGGGCTTACTACAAGCGAATCACTCTGGAAACATGAATGACATTAGCTTAATGTCTACTTGGAATTGAGTGGTTCGCAAAGGGAGCGATCGCTCTGTTCCACTGCTATATTCGTTTTCAAATAATCGCGCACCAAAGCGCAAGCATAAGCTGGTGCATCTAGGTTGAGAATTCGCTGCAAATTCCACAGAATCAGGGTGTTGTCATCACCTCCGGAAGCAAGCATTGTCCCATCGCGGCTGATGGCAATTTTCCTAATGGCTGCGGTATGTCCTCTGAGGGTAGTCAGTTCTGTACCATCAATTTTCCAAAGTTTGACTGTAGTATCTACACTGCCAGAAGCAACTACTTTGTTGTCGGGAGTAAAGGCAACTCCCCAAATTGCAGCTGTGTGACCTTTGAGTGTTTTCAGCAAATTGCCATCAAGAGTCCACAACTTAACGGTATTATCGCCACTTCCAGTTGCTACCATTTTACTGTCTTGGCTAAAGGCGACTCTCCAGACTGCTGCCGAGTGTCCCATAAGGGTTTTGAACAACTTGCCATCCAGCGTCCACAACTTAGCAGTACCATCACCACTGGCTGAGGCCAGGAGGCGACCATCTGGACTAAATGCAACTTCCCAGACTTCAGCTTGATGTCCTTTGAGGACTTGGGGTGTAGAGCGATCGCGTTTCCAGATCTGAACGACCTTTTCAACATTTGCTATAGCGATGGTTTGACCATCGGGACTTAATACTGCTGCTAAGAGTTTAGTGAGAAGATCTTTATAGGTGGCGACCAAACTCCCGTCTAGCTTCTTGAGTTTTACCGTATCATCGTAGGAACGAAGCGCAATTAATTTACTATCTTCACTGAATGAAACCTCGAAGAATGGGCCGCCAGATTGAGTAAAAGTTTTGAGCAATTTGCCTTGACGACTCCAAAGTTTAGCAGTGTTTTCGTGGCTAGCTGTGGCGATGGTGGAACTGTTGGAGGTTATAGCTATCGACCAAACCCCGGCTTCATGGGCAATAATACTTTTTTGGAATGGATTCTCTTTCTGCCACAGCCTGACAACGTTTTCTGTGCCGGCCGAAGCAATAAAGCTGTTATCAGGACTAAAAGTTACTCCCCAAACTGAGGCACTGTGTCCTCTAAGCGTCCTCAGTTCTGTACCGTCAATGTTCCAAAGTTTAATTGTTTTGTCGAGACTGGCGGAGGCAACAGTTTGACCATCAGAACTCAAGGCGACTCCCCAAATCCCCGCAGTGTGACCTTTAAGAGTTTTATACTGGCGGTAGCTGCCATTTTTGCCGTCTCGTTTCCAAAGTTTAACAGTTCTGTCTTCACTCCCAGAAACAATGGTCTGGCCATCAGGGGTAAAAGCTACTTTCAGAACCCAAGAGGTGTGACCTTGCAAAGGTTGTAATGGTTTGGCGTTTTGCCAGCCGGAAGCGTTTCGTTTCCAAAGTTTTACTGTCCTATCTAGACTCCCAACAGCAAGGATTTGACCATCAGGACTGAAGCTGACTCCGAAAAACCCCGTTTCGTAACCTTGAAATGTGTTAACCAAAGTACCATCTGGCTTCCAAAGTTTCACAGTTCTGTCCCAACCGCCGGAAGCGATAAATTGACCATCGGGACTAAACGCTACTCCCCAGATGGAAGCGGTGTGAGCTTTAAAACTCTTGAGCAAAGTGCCATCTCGCTTCCAAAGTTTAATGCTGCCATCTTCACCCGCAGAGATAAGCATTTGACTGTCAGAGCTAAAATCGATCGCTCTCACTGCTCCTTTATGCCCTTTGAGAGTTGCGACTTCTGTACCGTCTCGTCGCCAAAGCTTGATTGTTTGATCTATGCTGGCTGAGGCAATTAAAGAACTGTCAGGACTGATATCTACTGCCAAAACAGCTGCTGTGTGACCAGAAAAATGGTTGTATTCATCTGCTCCATAAACCGCTTGTTGGAGTACGTTATTCACCTTACGCTCAATCTTTGCGTTTGGTTTACCTAGTTTTTCTAGTCTATGCTTGGCTTTGATGGCTTCTATGAGGGCATCTAATCGGCGATTTGAAGCAAATAGTCCTTCAGAAGAAGATACAAGTGCTCGGATTTCGCTACTTTTTGCTTGATATGCACTTTTGAGAGTTTCGCGGTACAAAATGAAACTTCCTATACCCAACCCGCTAGAGACGAATAAGCCAATACCGACCGCAATTAGCAGAAATCTTTGTAATTTTGCAGTTTTCCTCTCTTGTGCTAGTCGTGCTTCTACTTCTTTAGCCTGTGCTGCTTCCAATGCCGTTTTGAGTGCTTTCTGTTCGTATTGTTGACTAGCAGCTAAAAATTGATAATCTAAATCGCTAAGACTTTTGCCATAAAACCAATTTTGAGTATCTTTGAGAGCTTGTCCTCGCAACAAACGCGATTCATCTCTATAAGCCGATGCTACCCAAGCGTTGAATGTTTGCGAGTAAGGACGGAGATTGTCTAACTGCCTGAGTACCCATTGGGCATTGAAAACATTACGATAAATGGGATTTTTAATTTTGAGATAGCCGTTGCGTTTCTCAACTAAACCAGACAATAATAGTTCCGTCTGTTCTAGACTATCATCCGTCGGGACAAGGGAAAGAGGACGCAAAGAGTTGCTGGTGTCTTCTTTTTTTGCGTCTCCTTGTCCCCTTGTCTCCCTGTCCCCGCGTCCCCGCGTCCCTCCATCCTCTGCCTCTTCTGCTTGCAGCACTCGTTGGTAAAGTCCAAGTAATCTTCCTGCGCGGTGTTCGTGGAAAAGTAAGCGATCGCGAATTGTCCGGAGGTGTTGTGGTTCATCTTTTGTTTGCCAATGTTCGATAATCTGCGATCGCACTAATTGTTCTACCCAAAATTCTTCAGTTCCTGGAAGTAATGAGATTCTTCCGTAAGATGTTTTCAAGGCAGTCTGGGCAACTAGTTGGCAGAGTTTTTGCGTTAAAAAGGGCTGTCCTCCTGTCCAATTAATGATCTCTCGCAGTATTACTTGTGGTTGGGTGATGATTTCCTCTAGCCCTTTGAGCAATGGTGTGGCTTCATGTAATTTAAAGCCTTGTAACTCGATCGCTGTACCAATATTAAAAGGTGTTCGGCGTTTATCCGCTATTAAATCAGATGGACTGGCTACTCCAAATAGTGCAAATCCTAAGCGTTGAAAATTCGGGTCAGATGCCTGTTGATTGTAACAATGACGAATCCAGGCAAAAAAATCGTTGACGGGAAAATTTAAACTCAATAAACTATCAATTTCATCAATAAAGAGAATAATACGTCGGTTTTTGCCATTATTCTCAGATTTAATTTCAAAATTTGGTAATAACAATTCTTCTACAAATTGGTGTAATTTTTGCACCGAGGAAATGCCTGATTGCATCTTCCACCATTCTTGAAAATTGACCTGTTCTCCGAGATTTAAGCTGTAGAACAAGCTGATCGTTACACCTTTGTACCATTGTTCTGGTGTACTATCTTCACTACCCAAGCGGGTCATATCCAAGTAAACACAGCTATAACCTTCTTGTCTGAGGCGATAACTTGTGCGCTGTAGTAAAGACGATTTGCCCATCTGCCGACAGTTTAAGACGTAACAGAAATCTCCAGCTTTCAAGCTGGTATAAAGTTTTTCGTCTGCCTGACGGAGAACATATGTGGGATCGTCATTACGAAGGCTGCCCCCTACTTGGTATCTCATATCAAAGTGCGACTACAAAAAAGAGATTAACTAGCAATTCTATTTGATTTGCCATCGTTGCAAGTCCAAGATACCCGACTTATTAAAAAAATCGGGTATCTTGTTTATCAACGATGATTTGAGATTGCTATAGATACTTTCTTAGAAGTAAACATCTTACAGTTTACAGCTTTTATTCAACTTGGATTGTATCACTTTCCTAAGTATATAATCTGTTGATTTTTGCTTAACTGTCTTAACTGTCCGTTATTTATAGTATGAAATAGGCAATAGGCTTGAAAGTTTCTTGCTGTTTGGGTTTGACGGTCAGTTTATGTCCTCAACTATGCTTCAAATACTATATTTAAATTTAGGATTAACTGTCTGCTTAAGTGTCTTAACTGTCCTTACATTTTGATAAAAAAAGTAGGATAATGTTGACTAGTATTTGGGCGAAATTAATTATAAAAAAGCAAAATTAAGAGTAATGCCCGAAATTGCGATAAATTTCAATCAATTTCGGCTTTAAACAATTGTTGATAGTTGTTTGCCAAAGTAAGTGCGGTAGAGTTCGCAACTTGGTAAGATGCGATCGCCCTCAAAGCGAATCAAGCCTAAACTGTCAAGTTTATAAGTCTCAATGGGATCGACATAAGTGCTTTGGTGCGATTTCACCAATTGGGCATAAGTCTTGGCTAAAGTGGGTTTTTCTTGTAGTTGCAGCCAGAGTCGCCATAAATGATAGCGGTAAATGCCACCATTGGCGATCGCTTCTTGGATAAGTTCTTCTAGAGTCAGTTCTTGCAAGCAAAGAAAATATAGCGAAATCCGAATTAGTCCTGGATGACCGCCTACAAATGACATCAGTTGGTTGGATTCTTTGCTAGTCTTCCAGCTTAAGCCGTGTCGCCTAGCTAAATCTTCTATCTGTTGTTGGGTAAATTCCCCAAGACGGATAGGTAGCCCAATGTTGAACGGAGAGCGATTAATATCTAGGGTGGCATACTCTTCTGTAGAATAAACTACTACCAATTTCAACTTCTGCCAATTGGGATTTTGTTGTGCTTCCTCACACCACGAACGCAATAATGCAAAAAATTCTTGAGCAATGTGAGGATATTCAAAAAAGCGCTCAACTTCATTCAAGACTAAAACAACTGAAGTTGTTATTTGCTTGAGCAAATAGCTTTGCAAATAAAAGCTGGAACTCAACTTACAGCCAATTTCTTCATCCCACATTTCATCTAATTTGGGATCTATGCCTAGTTCTCTGGCAATATGCCAACAAAAACCACGCAACAACTTGTTTAAGTTAGTCAAAGAATCAGAATCGATTTGGTAGCAATTCAAATTCACTGTCCGATACCCTTGCTTTTGTGCAAAGGCTAACAGCCGCAGCACCAGAGAACTCTTACCCATCTGTCTGGGCGCTTTAATCCGAATCACACAGCTTGGTTGAATTATTTCTCGATAAACCAATTCCTCAATCGGCTGACGTTCAATATACATCGGAGAATCCAGAGGTACGGGTCCATCTGGGTACGACCAAAAACTTTCAAATTGGTCATCCTGTTCGTTGACAAAGGAATCCAAAAGTAACCTTTGATACAAATCAGCTTTTTGTCTATGTAAATTCAATGTAATTAATTCCGAAGCTTGAATCTTATCTGCTTCGTTGAGAATTGTGTAATCTTGTGCGCTTAATTCTAGATTAAAAGCGCTAAAACAAAGTTTTAAAGTTTTTTGGTCTACGCCTGTATCCAAAGATAATAATCTGCTCAGTGTTTTTGTAGAGATATTCATGCGTTCGCCCAACTTATCTAGAGTCAAACGCTGGCCATAATTTTCTGCTACCTCCATAGCCAGAATCGCTGCCTGTAAACGCTTTAACCCGACAGAACTCAGCACAACTCCCCGGCTTCGCGTGCTTTTTTGTGGTTTCATGTCGCTAGTTATTAACCTGTTTTTTGTTAACTTTCTTCAATATCCCCTAATTTTTCAATTTTTTCAATTGTTTATTTGATTGTTACTTAACTCTTTTAAGCTTTTATTTAAAGTAGGTACAAATAAACAGAAGTGGCTTAGTGCTTAGAAGCTGCTACCAAAAAGCTAAAGCTTGAGGTGGGAACTTGAATTTATTTATACCTACTTAATCAACCATCCAAATGGACTGGATGAAACTGTTACTTAAAATTTGTTTGTAATTAAATGTCGAGTCGGCGGCAAAGTATTTTAAAGCACTAATTAATTGGCTAGTACTGAAGTGTGGCTGCTGAATTGCTTTGTCGAGAACAGTTCAAAGGTGTAACAAGATACTAAATCACGAAAAAATTCCCCAACCATGAAAAACCTCTCCTCTACTACTCCCCAACACAGTGGCTCCTTCCCCACTCCCTGTTTTCAAAATAGCTAATCATGGGAAAATCCCACAACCAAGGCATGGAAAATATTTCTTTAGCCAACATTCAACGCTATTTTCAAGCTAGATGATTCCACACCCTTTTATGGCTGTGATATTATGGGAGACTGCTGCATACATTTTGAAAAACTAGAAATTCGATCATGGCTCTGACGCAACTGCGGAAACAAGAAATAATTTCCAACTACCAAGTTCACGAAACCGATACTGGTTCGGCCGATGTCCAAGTTGCTATGCTAACTGAGCGGATCAACCGCCTCAGCGAACATCTCCAGGCAAATAAAAAAGACCATTCTTCCCGACGCGGATTGTTGAAGCTAATTGGTCAACGCAAGCGTCTTTTAGCTTATATCCAGAAGGAAAATCGCGACAAGTATTTAGCTTTGATTGGTCGTCTCGGTATTCGGGGTTAGAGGCGATCGCTTATGTCTGCTGAAGAATCTGAACGCGACCGCTTGCCCTTTGAACCAAACAAAAAGCGCCAAAAGCCCGCAAAAGCTCCAACTAAACCAGCAGTAACGCCACAAAAATCCAGCAACCAAGCTGATAAAAAGCTGCCTTACACCAAAGAAGAAATGGCGATTCCGAAAGTAGTCAGCCAGCGGATGGTTCGACGGGTAGCTGCGTTTTGTGGTGTACCAACAACTTTGGCTATTAGCACCTTAATTGTTAGCTATCTGCTTGCCACTTACGCCAACGTCAAACTAGCTCCCATTGCCGTGTTATTGGTAAACATGGGATTATTTGGTTTGGGGGTTTTAGGCATAACCTATGGTGTTCTCTCTGCCTCTTGGGATGAAGAAAGAGCCGGAAGTCTGCTAGGTTTGAGTGAATTCGGCACAAATTGGGGACGAATGGTGGCAGTTTGGCGGGAAACTCGGCAAAAAAACTCTTGAAGAAGAATTCACAATCCAGAATTCAGAACAAGAAGTGGGGGATTGGAAGTTGCCACTCCCTTACACAAAAATTGCGATAGCTACTAGCCTTGGCTCTCAAGCAAGTGCTAATTTTAGATGCTAAATTCTTCATGCAGCCTTTCCCAGAGAAGAAAATTTAGCATATATCTTAAACCTACTTAATTTATCCGCGAGTCGGACTCCTGATACTTAAATTGCAGTCAAAAATAGTAACTTGGGCTGGGAGTAGGGAGTATGTGTAAACGCCATTAATACCATGCATACGGGAGTAAGAATATTCTGTTTCAACCCAACTGAGGATGAACTCTGACTCCTGAATTATTCTTCAAAATTTTCATATTTTAGCTAGTTTTATACCCAAGACTGATTGATATTATAGTAATTTTACTGAATAGTATATTTTGTCGGTTTATTTTGTAAATAAATTTAGTTTGAACTATTCCTAATTAGGCAAATACGTAACAATAAAGTTACGTCCATTTACAGAATAATTTACTCAGTAAATCAGGAACATTGACATGATTATAGTAATGAAAAGTGGTTCCCCAGAGGCGGAAATAACCCGCATTGACGAGGAACTAACTAGTTGGGGATTAACTCCAGAAAAAATTGTTGGTAAACACAAAGTAGTTATTGGTCTAGTAGGTGAAACTGCCAGCTTAGATCCATTACAAATTCAAGAACTTAGCCCTTGGATTGAACAGGTGTTGCGGGTAGAGCAGCCTTATAAACGGGCTAGCCGCCAGTTTCGCCACGGCGAAGCTTCGGAAGTAGTGGTTAATCTACCGAATGAAACGGTGGTATTTGGTGAACACCACCCCTTGATAGTCGTAGCCGGTCCCTGCTCCGTAGAGAACGAAGAAATGATTGTAGAGACGGCGCGGCGTGTCAAAGCCGCAGGAGCGAAGTTTTTGCGGGGAGGTGCATATAAACCCCGGACTTCACCTTACGCCTTTCAAGGACACGGCGAGAGTGCTTTAGAATTATTAGCAAAGGCGCGGGAAGTCAGCGGACTCGGTATTATTACAGAAGTCATGGATGCCGTTGACCTGGATAAAATTGCCGAAATTGCTGATGTGATTCAGGTAGGGGCAAGGAATATGCAAAATTTCTCCTTGCTTAAAAGAGTGGGAGCGCAGTCAAAACCAGTTCTTTTGAAGCGGGGAATGGCTGCTACCATTGAAGATTGGTTAATGGCAGCCGAGTATATTTTGGCAGCTGGCAATGCCAATGTCATTTTGTGTGAAAGAGGAATACGTACCTTTGACCGTCAGTATACACGAAATACACTCGATTTATCAGTAGTACCAGTGTTGCGAAAACTAACTCACCTACCAATCATGATCGACCCCAGCCACGGCGTAGGTTGGTCTGAGTTTGTACCTTCAATGGCAATGGCAGCGATCGCAGCTGGTACAGATTCTCTCATGATTGAGGTTCACCCCAACCCTGCCAAAGCTTTATCTGATGGCCCCCAATCTCTAACACCAGACCGTTTTGATAACTTGATGCAAGAATTATCAGTCATTGGGAAAGCAGTAGGACGCTGGCAACAACCAGCAGTAGCTCTGGTGTAAGGGCGACTGGGGATTGGGAATGCGGCATTGGGAGTGTGGGAGGATGGGGAAGAAATCTTTCCCCCCACATCTCCCCACACTCCCACATCTCCCCAGTCCCTAATCCCCAGTCCCCAGTACCCTTTTATCTATATATATAGCGAGCAGGTATCCACTGGCGACCACGATTTGTTTGCACCCAACGTCCAGGAACCAATATTCTCCTTCTCGCTTGAACAGGGGTATAAACCCTAATTCGCGCTGGTTTTTTGATTACTCTAACTGGAACTGGTCGCCTAAATTGTCGTCTGACCTGAGCATCAGCTTGGGAAGGAATAAAGGTAACAACAATTGGTAAAATCAGTGCTGCGCTAGCAAGCATTCTTTTAATACTCATTGGCAAACTTTCCTTCTATGATGTAAATATCAAAGAGATTAAATTTCGTCAAAGATTGAAGAAAAATTTAGAATTCAGAATTCAGAATTCAGAACCAATTATTGAAGAATTGAGTTCTTCAACTATCGTACAAATTTGAGGCAGTCTGTTCGCGGAGTTCCCGCGCTTAAACTGCCGTCTGTGACGAGGAAGCCTCAGCTCAGACTTCGTGCTAATTGTAGTCCACCAAATTTTAAATTCAGTGGTAGATTTAAACCGATTTATTTATCCCCAAGTCACACAGAATATAAGCAAGAGACTTCTGGTTCGTGACTCCTGAATTCTGTTTTGCTAATCTCTTGGACAAGTAAATAATAGGATTGAAGAGAACTATATACCAGTGAAAAAGGTAATTAGTCAAAACGTGACTAATGTCATAAATAAAAAATATAAAAATCATTCTTTGATTGTAATAAAGAGGACTTATACCAATTCTTAATTCGTAATTCCTAGTTAATAAAGCTAGTGATGGTCTGGGTTTCGGAGTTTGAATCTCTTGCCCGATTTTAGAGAATTGGTTTACACACCTACGCCACTTCATCCTCTGAAAAAAAAAGGACAGGTGCAACACCCATCCTTTAAAAATTCACCTTGACTCAAAAACTGTTATTGTACTCCTGTAGGGAAAGCACCAGGCTGCACAGCTACGTTAAGACTCTGCCCATTACGGCGTAACTCTAGGCTTAAATCTCCGCCGACTTGGCTATTTTCTACAGCTTTTTGGACGCTGCTAGCATCTGTAACTGTTTGACCGCCTAGCTTTTGGATAACATCGCCAGCGCGTATTCCAGCTTTAGCGGCTGGAGAATTCGGCATAACTTTTACAACTAATACACCTTTATCTTCGTTCACACTCAAACCATTATTAGGATCTGAGTTGATATTTTGTTTTAGCTGAGGCGTTAAGCCCACCATTTGAATTCCTAAATAAGGATGTTGGACTTTACCTGTTGCTATTAATTGACTAGAAATACGTTGTGCTGTGCTGATGGGAATGGCAAAGCCTAATCCTTGCGCTCCTTGGATAATGGCTGTATTCATACCAATTACCTCACCACGGTAATTGAGCAGAGGACCGCCTGAGTTCCCAGGATTAATTGCGGCGTCGGTTTGAATATACTCTACTCGCCTATCGGGAGCGCCGATTTGATTGCTAGTCCGTCCAGTAGCACTGATGATTCCGGTTGTTACTGTATTATCCAGGCCAAGGGGATTACCGATCGCGATCGCCCATTCTCCTGGTTGCAGTTGGTCTGAGTTACCTAAGGCTACTGTCGGTAGATTATCTGCTTGAATCTTGACCACAGCCACATCGGTTAATTCATCTTTTCCTAGCACTTTACCTTGCAAAGTGCGCCCATCCTTGAGTGTCACTGTCACCGTATCCGCCCCATCTACCACATGGGCATTCGTAAGAATACGACCATCAGCACTGATGATAAAACCTGAACCAGTACCCCGTTCTACCCTTTCCCCTGATTGTGGTAGTTGCGAACCAAAAAAGCGGCGAAAAAACGGATCGTTAAATTCATCTGGTACCTGGGTTCTTACGGTTCGGGAAGAGTTAATTCGCACTACTGCCGGTCCGACCTTTTGCACCACCTGTGTCACAAAATTCGGATCTGTGCTGACTGGTAATGGAGGGGCAGCATTGACTCGACCGACTGCCAAATTAGATGCAGTTTCAGACACTTGCTGAGGATTTCCAGCCAGATAGCCGCCTGCTAATGTCATACCCGATCCCAGTAGCACCAGTGATAGAGAGGCCGCAGCCTTTTTCCAGGGTGCTGGATGATGATATTTGGCGTCAGTAGTGTGGGATAAAATGCTATTTGATGGGTTTTCTCCATCACGAGATTGGTTTTGCATTGCTGTTTAGAAGCATATCGAAGTATGTATTACTAATCTAGATATTATTTATGACAGTTTTGTTGCAGAGGTATTGCGTTATTGTGAAAGGTCTAGTTTTTTACTACTGAAGAACTCAGATGCCAGAATGGCAAGTGTAGCACATTAAAACTCATGACTAAAGTCATGGGGGTATTCAAAATTCGCCACGCCAATGCTCAACCGAGTAGTATTGATAAGTAGATGGATCTAAATAAATATAAGATAGTTCGTCATTTTATATTTAATTTTGCCCAGCTACTTACACGTCTAGTTCTCTACTTTCCTGTCCCCTATTCCCTATTATCTGCATACACAAATAAGTTCAATAATCAAAGCAGATTAATATCCTATGAGAGGATTGTTGATAGTAACATAAATCGAGTGGGTGGCTAAGGAACTATGCATTTCATCAATGTCATGAAAGCGGGATATGAGATTTGCTTTGCAACGCCATTGTGGCTGACGAAGCTGATACAAAAGTTTCGAGCTATCTGGCTCTATATCTGCATATTTATCTAAAATAGTTCTGACTTCTGCAAAAAGAATTCGCTCATCCACCAAGCCTCCCACGCCAAAGGCATTAATTAAGCCCAACAAATGATTGTTGAAAAAGTAGTAACCCAGGCGTTCGTCAGCAGCAACGGCATTTTTGCATACTGTATGACTTCTGTTGCTAAAGCCAGGGAGGATACTATCTAAATATTCCCGAAAAGCTGGGTGACAGTAATAATCTTGATTATCGCGGAAAAAGAAGCGGTAAGGATAACCGTCTTGTAGTTGCAAAATACTATTTTGTTGATGCGCTTCTAGCCCTATACCATATGTGAAGTAAAGCCAAAGAATCGGCTCTAGGGAAATTGCGAGGTAACGGCGAAACCAATCGCGGCTAATCTCATTTGTGGGTCGTTGTTCCTGCTCTGCTAGCAAGTTGATAATATTTGTCAAGCGTGAGCCATCGTTAAATATAGAATCCTGACATAGAGATATTAAACAAGTTGCATCAGCAGCAGGATTGGATAGAAAAATATTTTCTCGCAATAGCGAAGCGAAACCAGTACTTGGTTCGCCGTCTATTTTCAAAGTGATGTAGGCAGGCTCACTGATAATATTAAATTGTGGAAAGCGATCGCGAAGTTCCTTGCCAACTTCAGTATTCAATAATTGATAAAGTTCTACCGCCCGTTTTAACTCTTTATACGAGATAGCCCGCATCGAGTTAGTAATCTTGAGGTTCAAAGACACTTTGAACATGAACGTTGCATCAGGATGATAAACTGTGCGAATTGAAGAAGTAGGCATAAAAGCTCGCCCTTGTAAACCTATATCTTGCATTAATCCCTGATTTATTAATTGCTGCACTGCTGGTTGACGCCGCAGAAAATTTGCCTGCCAAGGATGCACTGGTAATAAAGCATATTCATCTGTACGGCAATAATTCATCTTGAAGTTTTCATCTACTTCAGCATCCGTCAAAAGTTCTGCTTTAATCAGTTCTATAGCTGTTTGTGGCAGTGCTGAACCTGACTCGACTATCGACTGATGGGCGCGAAAATAGTGCAGAGAAAAACGCCCTTTCAATTCGGGAGAATAAGCTGCTAATTCACTCTCAGCAAAACCTTGACGGCTTTTCGGTGTTGGGTGCAAAGGATGACCAAAAATCAGCGCTTGTTCGGTTTCAATAAAATTACTTTTGAAAGCATAAAGAATATCAGCATCCTGTCGCCGTTGGCGAACAAACTGTTCTATATTGCAGCAACTTTCCACTACTCGCCGCAGCAATTCCTCTCCATCGCCATTACTACCATCAGCCAGCGCCAACTCTTTTGTCAGCAGAGTAATTAGGGTAACGTAATCAACTTCTAAAACATCACTTTTGTCCGCTGGCTGATAATAAATTGGAAAGTGAAACAAATGGCGTCCGCTTGGTGAATAATAGCGTAAACCAGCCAATATTTGTATCCTTTGATACTCTAAATGGCAGTAGATTAATTCCTGAGCTTGGATACGAGTAAATACCTGATTTATGGCATCGTCTATCACTTCAGTATTAGCTTTTATGCTTTTACCGGAGCCAGTTTCTCGCAAATAACAATTGAAAAAGCTTTGAATTGTTGCTTGTTCAGCAATTTCCTTGTTGGTGCGATCGCTAATCAGTTGCGGGGTTATAGTGTTGATGATGGTTTGCTCTATCATTTCAATTTTGGTTATAAAGATTGAGGATTTTCAGTGAATGACTAATACCAATTGAAAAATATTCGCGATAACTATATTCTGATACAGAAGTATCGCTTTGCAAACCAAAATCTTAGACACGCGCTGAAGAAGAGGAAGGGAAAGCGTTATAAATCAAAATGTAGAGACGTTGCAATGCAACGTCTCTACTATTCCCCAATACCTTTTACTGCGATCGCAATTATCGTAAATTAAAGGGTTTAAGACCCCTACATCTACATGTAGCATCCATTTCAGTCGGGGTTTAAATCCCCCGGAGTTGCTCCTCTTGGGGAGACCCCAAGACCGCACTCCTCTTCGTCTGAAATGTCTTTAATGCGTGAATTTTGAATTGTTAAGTTTCTGGCTGACTTGACCTACTAGGCAAAGCTCTATGTCCAGATTCGGAAGTTCCATTTGGAGAATCTGGAGGGTTTGAGCCTCCGCGTCGCCGCCGAGAAAATATAGCCTCAGCTAAAGTCTTAACCAAAATATAGAGAATTGGCACTAAGAACAAACTCAAGAATGTGGAAAGCAGCAGTCCCCCAAATAGTGCTGTCCCCAAAGACCAGCGGCTACTTGCTCCAGCTCCTTCAGAAATCACCAAAGGCAAAAATCCTAACAGCGCTGCAAAGGAAGTCATTAAAATCGGTCGCAAACGTTCTTCCCCGGCTTTCACAGCCGCCCGCGTGTAGCTCATGCCCTGCTCGTGCAACTGATTGGCAAATTCTACGACTAAAATCGCGTTTTTCGCGGCTAGACCAATCAAAGTCACCAGACCTACCTGGCAATAAATATCATCTACTACTTTGGGGAATAGGCTACCTGCCATGAAAATATTTGATCGCAGCCAAATCGCTGTCATTGCTCCCAAAACTGCCAGGGGAACTGTCAGCAAAATAATAATTGGGTCAATGTAACTTTCATACTGAGCCGCCAGCACCAAAAAGACAATAGCGATCGCTAAAGCAAAAATCAGTCCGGTGGCTCCTCCAGATGTCTTCTCTTGCAGATAAGTCCCTGTCCATTCATAACCAAATCCTTGGGGTAAGACCTGTGCTGCTACTTCTTCCATCGCTTTAATCGCCTCTCCAGAACTTGCACCAGGAGCAGGAGCGCCTTGAACTTTGATTGACCGATACAAGTTATAGTGAGAAATTGTCTTTGGCCCCACAAAGGGAGTAACTTTCACCAAACTGCTCAAGGGAACCATCGCCCCAGTTGTTGAGCGGACATACAACTTGCCAATATCATCAGGATTTGAACGGTAAACTCCATCTGCTTGGACATATACTCGGTACTGGCGCTGTCCCTGGACAAAGTTATTCACATATTGCGATCCCAAGTAAGATTGCAATGCGCCAAAGATATCATTAATCTCAACATTCAGAGCTTTGGCTTGATTGCGATTTACCTGGATTTCAAATTGCGGAGTGTCTGCGGTGAACTGGGTGAAGACTCGTTGGAGAACCGGTTTTTTATTTGCTGCGGCAATGAACTTTTGAGTGGTATCAACCAGACTTTCAATCGGCGCACTACCCGTGCGGTCTTGAATAATAAACTCAAAACCACCTGTAGTACTTAATCCTCTGACTGGAGGAGCATTCACAGCGATCGCTCTAGCTTCGGTAATTGCAGACAGCTTTTTGTTCAGTCTTTGAAGTATGCCATAAACAGACTGAGATTGTTCAGTTCTTTCTTTCCAAGGTTTCAGATTATTAAACGCAATACCTAAATTAGAAGCATTGCCATCGAAACCAAAGCCACTAATCATGAAGCTAGCTCTCACTTCCGGAAGCGTCGTAATTTCCTTGACAACGCGCTCCATCACGGATTCTGTGTATTTCAAAGAAACTCCGTCAGGTCCCTGGACAACTACAAAAAAGTAGCCCTGGTCTTCCTCTGGAATAAATCCGGTAGGCACTGTTTTATACATGAAAACCGTTGCCAGTAAACCAGCGATGAAAACTCCAATCACAACCGCCTTGATATGGGTCAGGAAGCTCACAAACCTGACGTATCGGCGCGTGAACCAGCTAAATCCTCGATTAAACAGCGTAAAAAACCAGCCCAAAGGGCCGCGTGGAGTCTGAGCTGGGCGCATGAGGATCGCTGCCATACTCGGAGAGAAGGTTAAAGCATTAAAAGTTGAAATAGCGATCGAGCAAGCAATGGTTAACGCAAATTGTTTGTAGACAATCCCAGTGGTGCCGGGAATGAATGCAACCGGAATGAATACCGCCATCAATACAAGTGAAGTGGCGATGATTGCCCCTGTCAACTCTTTCATGGCTTCCACAGCAGCCTGAAACGGCTTCATGCCCTGCTCCAGTTTGACTGCAACGGCTTCCACCACAATAATTGCATCATCGACGACAATACCGATCGCCAGAACGAAACCAAATAAGGTGAGTGTATTAATTTGAAATCCTAAAACCAAAAGAGCCGCACATGTCCCAATCAAAGAGACGGGGATCGCAACAGTGGGAATGATTGTGGTGCGCCAGTCTTGCAAAAAAACAAAAATTACTAGCACCACCAGCACAATCGCCTCAACCAGCGTGTGTAGCACCTCTTCTAGGGAAATTTCCACAAATGGAGTAGTATCAAATGCTAACTCTGCTTTAAGTCCTGGTGGAAAATTCTTTTCTAGAATTGCAATTTGGTCTTCAACAGCATGGGCAACTTGCAAAGCATTACTGCCTGGAAGTTGATATATACCTAAACCCACAGCAGGCTTGGGAGCATCTCCTGGGAGGGTGAATTTGGCATCAGCAAGATAGCTCTCTGCTCCTAATTCAACTCGACCGACATCTTTGACTTTAACTAGGGTGTTAGTAGTGCCACCTTGACCCACCTTCAACACCATCTCCTCAAATTCAGCCGCATCCTTGAATCGACTGCTTGCCTTTAAAGCAAATTCAAAGCTTTGATTATCTGGTGCTGGTTCCTTACCAATTGCCCCTGCACCCACCTGAATATTTTGTTCTTGCAGGGCAGTTGTCACATCTTGAGGAGTTAGTTGATGTTGAGCAAGCTTGTTGGGATCGAGCCAAAGACGCATGGCATATTTGCGTTCTCCAAAAATCCTGGAGCTTCCAACACCAGGAATTCGTTTGATTTGATCGAGAATGAATAAGTCAACATAGTTACTAATAAAAATGTTGTCATATTCATTATTGTCTGAGTAAAATCCATAGACGAGAAGCAGACTACTCGATGCTGTTTCAACAGTAACGCCCGTTCGTTGAACAGTATCCGGCAATTGAGGTTCAGAGAGAGCTTCTTTATTTTGTACGTTTACTTGAGCAATATCGCTATTGACATTGGTTGGGAAGGAAACAACTATATTGCTCGAACCATCATTACCTGTATTAGAAGAGATGTAAGATACATTTTTAACGCCATTAATTTGTCGCTCAATAATATTAGTAACAGTGCTTTCTGTTGTTTGAGCATCCGCACCAATATTGTTAGAACTAACGGTAATTTGCACCGGAGCGAGATCTGGCAGCTGAGAAATGGGCAGGATAGGAATACAAATGCTTCCCAGCAGCAAAATAATGAATGTACAGACGGTCGTCAGAACTGGACGCCTGATGAAAGTATTGACAAACATAGGCTAGGGATTGGGGAGTAGGGACTGGGGAGTGGGGACTGGGGAGTGGGGAGTAGGGACTGGGGAGTGGGGAGTAGACGAGAAATTGCAGGGTATCTTTCCCCAGACCTTTGTACTTAAAGCCTCTTGTACCCAATCCCCAGTCGCCAGTCCCCACTTCCCAATCCCTGACTTATTAAAAGTTTTTATCGCAAACTGCGTCAAAAGTCCAAGATATATTGCTATAACCAAAAGGAATAGATAAAAACTACCAAACAGCATGGATGCAAACTTACGGTTGCTTCGTTACTTTGTTGCGGTGGCTGAAGAGTTGAACTTCACCCGTGCTGCTGAGCAGTTATACATCTCACAACCAGCATTATCTAAGCAAATTCGCCAACTAGAGCGGGAATTGGGCATTGAACTACTGCGCCGTAATAGTCGAGAAGTGAAGCTGACTGCTGCTGGTGAAGCACTCTTGCCTTTAGCTCAAGGGCTAATTCAGGATTGGCAGTTTACCTTGTTAACGCTACGAGAAGTAGCAGCAAGGGAAACGCAGACATTACGTGTTGGTTTTATTTGCAGGATTGGCAGCGAATTCACGAAATCTATCCTTTCACGGTTTCAAACCCTACAACCAGGATGGAAGGTAGCGATTCGTTTCTTTGAGTTTTCAGATCCTACAGCTGGACTACTCTCTGGCAATACTGATGTTGCCCTATTACGGTTACCAGTTCCCAAACAAGAAAAACTATTCACGAAAATCTTATGGGTTGAGCCAAGATGGGTTGCTTTATCATCTGAGCATCCACTAGCGCAGCACGAAGTTTTGCAGATAGCTGATTTGGTTAATGAACCGTTTATTACAGTACCTGCTGAAGCAGGAATATGGCGAGATCACTGGCTAGCAAAGAATGAACGTGACGGCCATCCAATCGTCTTTGGCACGGAAGTAAACAATACTAATGAAGCTATGGAAGCGGTGATTAATGGTCAAGGAATAGCGCTAGTCTCCGAAACTACCACACAAGTTTACGCGCTGTCCGGACAAACTTTCCGTCCAGTTCAGGATGTCAGCCCCAGTATGTTAGCTGTGGCCTGGCGACGAGATTCTTCAAACAGCGTAGTTGAAGACTTTGTGCAAGCTTGTCTTGATGTGAGTCAGCCCAGTAGGTGACTAGAAGAGGACTTGCTTTTTGAATTTGTATGTGATAACTTCTGTTTTTAGCAAACTACACTTATTCGACCAAATTACCGTATTTTAAAAGTACTACCACAGCTCAATTGCAAAAATCTTTGCAACAAATGAATCGGCTGTAGGGGCGTACAGCTGTACATTGGTGTCAACTTAAGTTCAAACACGCAATTTTACCTCGTTTTAGATCCCCCAACCCCCTTAAAAAGGGGGCACAAGATTCTAGCTCTCCCCTTTTTAAGGCAGGGCTGTTTCATTCCCTAAATAGCCTGAAAAATCAAGGGTTATAGCAATTAAAGATTGATTATTTTGTTACCAACGTGCCGATAAAATGAACAATTTTACTGTTGTTTAAGTGCTTAAAAGTTCATCTGGTCGTCACTCTCACTTACAATTTTTCTCGCTGACCATCTTGACAAATTGTGTTTGAAATGAAATGAAACAGCCCTGCATTTTTAAGGGGGGTTAGGGGGGATCGAAAATCTAGGTGGTACATCGACAAATGTTCAAATGCTTATCAGGCTAGGCTTTCACGTTAAGTTGACACTTATGACAGCTGTACGCCCCTACTCATATATCTGTCCCATTCTAATTTCAAATTGGTATAACTTTATCTGTCAGGAATTTAATACATGACCAAAGTTTTCATTCTCGATGCTAACCAACAACCGTTATACCCAGTACGTATTAGCCGTGCAAGGTTGCTATTATCACAAGGTAAAGCTACTGTATTCCAGCGATATCCCTTTACTATCATTCTCAAGGAGTCGCTTTCTCATTTAAAACTTGAGCAACTTGGGTTCAAAATTCACCCTGATGTCAAACGCCAAAGATAAAAAACTTAGCGATTAGTTGGCACAATAAAACGAAAGTATTTAAATAAAGATTAACTAAGCAACGAGGAATATTCAACCGACTTACTTAGATTAATGAGGAATATAAATGAACAATGATATTAATTTAGATCCATTGCCAGAAGACCAATGGTTTATTGAAAGCCAAGAACTGCGATCGCTTGTAGCAAAACTCCGTGAAATTACTGCCAGCACTGCTGACAATCATATACAAACTCTCGCTAAATTAGAACCCTATTTTCAAGAATTACTTGCCCAACAGCAATGGTTACCTGAAAAGTTTACCCAAGTCAACCCCGAAAGCAAAATGGGTGGTGGTATCGGTCAATGGCTACTTTATCGAGCTAAAGACCGTTCTTTGTCTGTTTTTAGCTTGGTGATTCCCCCAGGTTCAACCACTCCCGTCCATGACCATTTAGCTTGGGGATTGATTGGTTTATACAAAGGTAATCAACAAGAAACAGTCTATCGGCGTGTAGATAACGGCAATGCCGAAGGACACGCACAATTACAAATAACTGAAGTGCGTAGGCGTAGCCAGCCGCAGGCATCGCTTCAACCAGGGGATATTTACCGCCTCTGACCTCCAGATGGTGATATCCACGCCGTCAAAACCACATCCGAGAGCGAATTTGTATCTATCCATCTTCTCGGCAATGATACTGGTTGCATCTGGCGTCACCAGTTCATTCCAGAATCTCATAGTGTCAAATCTTTTCGCTCCGGATATTCTAATGCTCCCTGCAAAGAGGAAGAGGAACAAGAACATGCCCAAGTACGATAGACCACAACCCCCTGTATTCGAGCGAGTTGAAGATGAACGCCTGCACCGCAAGCAACGTCTAGCCGCTGCCTTTCGCCTGTTTGGTCGCTTTGGTTTCAGTGAAGGCATCGCAGGGCATATTACAGCCCGCGATCCAGAGTTTACAGACCATTTCTGGGTCAATCCATTGGGAGTATACTTCGGTCATATCCGAGTTTCTGACCTGATTTTGGTTAATAAAGAAGGTGAGGTGGTTAAAGGGGATGCTCAAGTAAATCAGGCTGCCTTCGCCATCCATTCTCAAATTCATGAGGCTCGACCTGACGTAGTTGCAGCTGCACACGCCCATTCAATTTATGGCAAAGCGTGGTCGAGTTTGGGTCGTCTGCTTGACCCCTTGACTCAAGATTCTTGTGCTTTTTACGAAGACCATGCAATGTTTGAAGATTATACAGGTGTCGTATTAGATACATCTGAAGGTAAGCGACTTGCGTCAGCTTTGGCGGGAAGTAAAGCCATAATTCTGCGTAACCACGGTATTTTAACTGTGGGACATACGGTAGATGAAGCTGCTTTTTGGTACATTAGCTTAGAGCAATCGTGCCAAGCACAACTCCTGGCACAAGCCGCAGGTAGACCCAATATTATCAAACACGAAACGGCCCGTTTAACACATAGTCAAGTGGGAGCGCCTAAAAGTGGGTGGTTCAGCTTCCAGCCTCTTTACGACAGAATTGTCCGCGAAGAACCTGATTTGCTGGATTAGGCATTGGGCATGGGGCATTGGGCATTGGTTATTTCCCCTGTCTGCCCCCAGTCTGGTGGGGAGCAACGCGATTTTGTGAGAATTCTGTGTTCAAGGCAGGAGGCAGGAGGCAGAAGGCAGGAGGTGTATAATGATGTAATTTCTCCCAACTTCCTACTTCAAACTTCTTGCGCCATGAGTTACAGAGAACAATTTATTTGGCAGCGTGGTGTCAAGCTTGCCATTAACTGCTATCGACTTACCGAAAAATTTCCGAAATCTGAACTTTACGGATTAACTAGCCAGATTAGACGCTCGGCAGTTTCCGTGCCATCAAATATAGCTGAAGGTTATGGAAGACGGACGCAGAACGAATATATCCAATTTCTACACATTGCTTTAGGTTCGCTTCGAGAACTTGATACTCAGTTGATTATTTCCAAGGAAGTCGGATTAGCATCGCCTGAACTATTTACTCCTGTTTTGCAACAAGTCGATAGGTTTCAAGGAATTTTAGTGTCAAGCATTCAAAAGATTAAGTCTTAAAACCCTTCTGTCTCCTGCCTCCTGCCTCCTGCCCTCTGCCTCCTGCCTCACAAAATCGCATTGCTCCCGTCTGGTGTTATGTCATGTCCGGCTAATCAGATATCTGCAATTAACCTCGCTTTTCTCAAGAAAAATTGCAGTACTGTTTCTTCACGGGAAATAATATCAACTCTACCTTCCATTCCCAATTGAATCTGACACAGATTTTCGCCTTTACCTAAAACCAGACTTTCCGGCTCAATAGTCACCTGATAAAAAGCACCTGGGACAGCCGCTTTCGGAGTGGTATTGCCATGAGGAGAAGATCCATTTGTGCTACTTGTTGGGGGAGTCATGGCATCTGGAGAAATCGCCTCAACCTTACCATTGAGAGTACCGTAATCCGGGTAGGGACAAGCACTAACCCGCATTTGAACTTGTTGACCAATTTTGAGCTTACTTTTATCTTCAGATGCAATTGCTGCCTTGACAATCTGCTTTGCATGACTGGGGACAATCTGCAAGACTTCTTCGCCAGGATGCACACTTTGACCGGGGTTACGCAAGTTGATCTGAGAAATGATACCATCAGCAGTAGCAGTAATAGTGGTGTGATTAAGTTCAATTTCCACTTGCTTGAGTTCGCTAGTATCGCGCTCTAACTGTTTTTCTACTTCAATCCGTTGCTTGATAATTCCTTGCAGTTCTTTGTCTAAAGCTGCTTTATTACTTTCACCTGCGGCTTTTTCTTGGGCTATCCGCTCAGTAGCAATTTCTACTTCTGCATGACTGGGATTTAAGGCGGCTTTCGCACGTTGCTTTTTAGCGATCGCTGCATATACAGTTTGTTGTAATCGCTCAATTGTTTGCTTTTGCGCCTCCACAACTGTTTTTTGTGCTGCTACAGCTTGTTGTTGCTGTTTTACAGCTAACCGCGCTTCCTCTAATTTATCCCTAGACAAGGCTCCTGCTTGCGCTACACTCTCATATCGGTTTTGCTTTGACTTAGCTGCATTCCAAGCAGCCTCAGTAGAATGCAGATTTGCTTGTGCTGTTTTTAACTGTGTTATGCCAACCTGCAATTCTTGTTGAGCAATTTGCACATAAGCTTGAGCTTCTTGGAATTCAGCCACAGTAGTAATTTTTTTATCCTGATATTGGCGCAGGCGATCGCTTAATTCAACCTCAGTAGCAGTGATAATCCGGTTAACTTTAGCAGTTTCGGCGCGGATTTGACTGTTCAAAGTGTGAATTTGAGCGTTGATTTGCCCTAGCTGCAACTTAGCTTGCTGAATATTACTTTGCAGTTGGCTTTTTTTAGTTTGTAAGCGGGAGTCGTCAATAATGGCGATCGCATCTCCGGTTTTGACAACTTGATTTTCTTTGACATAAATCTGCATAACTTGGCCTTCAGTTGCGGCCTGCACAATTCGCAATTCCCCAGATGGACGGACAACTGCTTGTCCTTTGACTGTCACCTTATATTTGGTGACTGTGGCGACAGGAATCGCTAGTCCCAAAACGCAGAGAACAAAGAGTCCACCAAAGGTAATGCAACGACTAATCGGTGGGAGAAATTGATCTGTTTGAATTGGTTGTAAAAAATCTGTGTTTTCAACCATAATTATACCGCTTAAAAATTCCCATATAGGTGAACAAATCAACGCCAATTCATTTTCAAAACCACATCATCCAAAAAGTCTAAATGCTCGCCATTAATTTGTCGCAAATCTTCTGCTGTTCCTTGAATTTTTAACCGCCCTTTTTCTAAAAAAATAATCCAATCTGCACGTTGAATCAACCTAGTACGGTGACTAATGAAAATAGTAGTTTTCCCCTGACGATGGTCTAAAAGCATATCTAGTATTTGTGCTTCGCTTACTGGGTCGAGTGCGCTGGTAGATTCATCTAAAATCAGGATGGGTGGGTCAGTAACTATGGCTCTAGCTATAGCTAATCGTTGTTTTTGTCCACCAGAAAGATTAGCTCCAAATTCTCCTAAGACAGTTTGATATTTATCAGGTAATTCGCTGATAAATTCATCAGCACCAGTAATTTGACAGGCTCTAATAATGTCAGCAAAACTAATGTGAGGATAACTAAATTGGAAATTATCCAGAATCGAACGACTCCAAAAATGAGCTTCTTGTGGTATTAAAACCACCTGTTGGCGCAAACATTCTAAAGATATATCTTGCTGATTATAAAAAGCATAGCGAATATTTCCTGATTGAATTGTATATAAACCAGTAATCAACTTTGCTAGGGTACTTTTACCACAGCCAGATTTACCAATTAGAGCAATTGCTTGACCACCAGGAATAGTTACGGAAAAATCTTGCAATAAATCAACTCTCCCTGTATGGTGAAAATTAATTTCATTGCAAGTAATATCTGTATTTCCAGGAATTTCTACCCACTGCTTTCTCACATCATTTTCATCTTCTGGAGTAGCATCAATAACTTCTGTCAGACGTTGAATAACTATTTGGGAAGTGATAAACTCATCTACTAAGCCAATGACAGAACTCAAAAAGCCGAGAAAATTGCTACTCATGCCGTTATAGGCAATTAATTGTCCGATGGTTAAAGTGCGATTAATTACTAAATAGCTACCAATCCAGAGAATACCAATATTAATAAATGTCGAAAGAATACTTGTAACTGTACTGCTGTAAAGTCCTAGCTGCATGGTACTCCAGCCCAAGTTAGCCAGACGACCAAAATTTCCTTGATATTCTTCCCAGGCTTGGGGTGTAGCTTGGGTAGTTTTTAAGACTTGTACTCCTCGAAATGTTTCTACTAAAAAACCTTGGTTTTCTGTACCAGAAACAATCATATTGCGGGTTTTCTGTCGCAGTGCTGGTAAAAAAAGCAAGTTAACAGCCGTAACTATGATAAATGCAACTATAGAAGCTAGAGTTAACTCCCAAGTGTAAAAAAGCATAAAGCCCAAGGAGACTAGAGCAATAAAAAATTGACTGGGTAATCCGAGGACAATTTGGGAAACTAAGTTATTGATAGCGTGAACATCAGCAATGCGGCTTACCACCTCCCCACTGCGTCGTGCTTCAAAATAAGATAGGGGTAAATGTAAGAGTTTGCGCCCGTATTCTAGAATTAGTCCTAATTGCAATCTTTGACTGAAATGACTGATCAGGTGCGATTGTACTAAACTAATGGCGCTTCTAATTAAATTCAGGGTGATTACGCCAATAGCGACGGTGGTTAATAATTGGGTATCTCCCCGCACTAAGACATCATCGGTAAGTAGTTGCATCATGAAGGGTGATGTCAGGGAAAGCAGCCCAATAGCGATATTCATGGCGATCGCTTGGGCTAAAATAAACCGATAGGGATAAACCCGTTGCAGGTAACCGCTAAAACCGCCAATTTTATCTGATTCTTGTTGATAAAAGCGGCTTTCATCAGGAAGGAGTAGCAGCATCACCCCATTACTCCAACCTTTAATTAACTCCTCGTGAGTCAGGTAACGGATACCAACACCAGGGTCGGCAATTACATATTTTTTCCCTTTCTGCCCGTATAATACCACCCAGTGGTAGCCTTTCCAGTGAATAATGGCAGGTAAAGGAGCTCGATCTAATTGGTTGATGAGTTGAGGAGTGGCTTTAACTTGCCGACTATGGAATCCCAGGGCTTCTGCACCCCGCCTTAATCCCAATAGAGTAGTTCCTCTCGCCCCAGTACCAACAGCTTCGCGCACGCGGTTAAGGGTAAATGTGCGTCCGTAGTGTTGGGAAATCGTGGCTAAAGTGGCTGCACCACAATCTTCTTCACTGTGTTGAAGGACAATTTTGTATTTCATTTTCCAGGGCGATTTTTGGGGCGAAAAGTACAGTGAAAGAAATTGACTATATTGAATGAAGATTTACGCAGAAAAATTAGGATTTACGAATTAGACTTATTCTTTGAAAACAGAAAGAGACTGTATTTAGATCGAATTAGAGCCTTTATCTGAAATTAGAGCCTTTACCTAGAATACTTATTTGATCTCCATTTAAAGTAAACCTGTAACTTCCCTCATTCTTTAATCCTTTCAGTTCTGGACGGTATGGATCGCCTACTATCGAATCGTAAAGTACATACTCAGTATCATAAGAGCTTTCTTCCCCAGGTTGTAAAACTACCGTTTTCGGGTCAGAATCAGGGCTAAGAATGGAAAAACTTATTGACCTATCTGTATCATTTCTCAAGCTTAATCCTCCAGCAAATACTGAAGCTTCACCATCGGTTAATTCATGAAATAATTGGCTATTGAAAGCGTTTAAAGAAACGTCGTACTCTTTATTCATTCCTAACATGGTATTACTCCAAAAATAATTAAGAGATATCTGAACTGTATTGGGTTAGCGTAACGCAGCAAAATCTTCTTCTTCAGTAGAAAAATTATTCATTGAAGTGGCCAAAAGGACTTCATGACTTGCTCGTTATCTAATCAATACTGGAATATGAAGACTTCTGACTCCTATTCTTAACTAGAAATTTGATTAGGAGTATACCGGATAGAGATCAATATCATAGGGATTACTAGTGTCGTAGTTGTTTTGAAATTCATATATTTGCCCATCAGACAAATTGTATGATTTATCCAGCCTTAAATAATCTCGACCGTCAATGTCAAATTCAATTATTCCGTTGTAAGGGGTAGTATAAATCCATGCTTCACCTGGTTGAATTGTGAATAAAGTACCATCCAAATTATGAGTAATGTTATATTGTGTGTTGTTTCTGATCGTAAATCTCTCAGAGCCACCAGAAATTATTTCCGCAGCTTGTTCGTCAATTTCTTCAACCCAACCAAAACTTTGTAAGATGCTTTGGTTGTTTAACTGGGCTGTTTCCACTGTCATAGCCATGTGATTTTCTCCTAAAAGTTGGTGTTTAGAAAATACGCTCAATATTTCTAAACGCCGATAGGTTAGGCGTTGCTGATAAATAATATCTAAATCTCACCTATACGGCGTTTACCCTTAATGTCATAAAAGACTAGTAGTTCCCAGACAGCAGTCTTTCTTGCAGAGTAGACATAAAGGTAAAAACAAAAGTTATCTCTATTCATAATAATAGGAGTTAACTTTTTAGCGTCAGGATTTATTTCGAGAGGAGGATGATTAACTCGCTTATTCTTACTATATGAGGAAAAAGATATTTGTAAATACGAATTATACAAATTTTATTTTTTCTTTTGCTTTTCACAGAATCTGAAAAACCTCTCTATAAACATCTTTCCTACCCTTTCTTGCAGGGTAGAGAAGAGAAGACGCTTTGAAATCTCCCTTGCTATGGTAAGAGTTTAGATAATACCAAAAGTTAGATTAGCTTAGAGGCTATTTATAAAGTAAAAATAAAATTCTTGTAGGGTGTATTAAGTGTGTATTTGGAGATTATTTGTCACAAAAAATATGAGATTAGCGCCTAACACACCCTACTTAAGATTTACTTTATAAATGGTCTCTAGCTGGAGGAGTCAAGTAAAGTTAGGTATTGAAACAACCGTGTATCATGGGTTTTGCTTTGTTTGCATTACAAGACTTTACAACATGTTCCATTTTGCAGCTATCCCAGATGAACCCCTCATAAACCTCTGACTCTTCCCACTACCCAATCCCCTATGCCCAATGACTATACTACGGTAACACTATAGGTATATAGTATTAATATAGTTCAGAGGGATGATTTTAATGGTTAACCAAATCTTTCGCCGCTTAATCGCCAAGTGGATGTCTTTGATAAAAATCAGGAATTCATTTAACAACCAAAATAAATTATTCTTTTCTTTACCAATAGTCGGGGCTTTTGTTACCAGTCTTTGTTTGAGCTTGTTATTTGCTGCCTGTTCATCGACATCGAGTGTTAATTCTCCTAATCCTAGTGCTACATCTGTGGCGAACTCTGCTTCTAGCAAAGCAACATTAGTGCGATTTGGGTATCAAAAATCGAATATTTTGTTGAAAAATAAGGGTGTTTTAGAGAAGCGTTTGTCACCAGATGGGATATCTGTAGAATGGATTGAATTTCCTGCGGGCCCACAAATGCTAGAAGCTATGAATGTGGGTAGTATTGACTTTGGACATGTCGGAGAATCACCACCGATATTTGCCCAAGCAGCAGGAGCATCATTAACTTATATAGCTGGTATTGCTTCTAGTCCTGCGGGTTCAGCAATTCTTGTTCCCCAGAATTCTGCAATTCAAAAAGTGAGTGATTTGAAAGGCAAAAAAATTGCTTTTCAAAAAGGTTCTAGCGCCCACTTATTATTAGTTCAAGCTTTAGAAAAAGCTGGAGTGAAATATAGTGAAATTGAGCCTAAATATTTGCCACCAGCTGATGCGCGTGCTGCATTTGTTAAAGGTAGTGTAGACGCTTGGGTGATTTGGGACCCGTTCTATGCAGCGGCTCAAGAAGCAACTAAAGCCAAAGTCTTGATTGATGGTACAGGAATTAATAAACAGGGAGGATATTATTTAACAACCCGTAAATTTGTAACTGAAAATTCCCAAATTGTCAAGGCAGTATTAGAGGAAATTCAACAGCTAGAAGAATGGGCTAAAACCCATCGAGAAGAAGTAGCGCAAACTCTCTCATCAGTATTAGGAATTGACATAGAAAGCATGAGAAAAGCTACTAATAGGCGGACGTTTGGAATTGTAGCAATTAATGATGAACTGATAAATTTACAACAACAAGTAGCTGATACATATTATCAGTTAAAGTTGATTCCCAAAAAGGTGAATGTCAGAGATGGAGTTTTAAGCAAAGAACAATACGCTGCATTTTCATCCAAAATCTAATCAAGAATTTTGACTCCTGAATTCTTCTTGATAAAACAACTGAAAATTTTGAATCGGGAAATGAATTATGACCAATCCTACAGAACTATTGCGATCGCGCTACGGTGAAATTCCTTTCAATCCCGAAATTGAATGGAATGACTCTCTGACATCACTACTATCTCACCGTTCAATTCGTGCTTATTTATCCGATCCTTTACCACCCGGAACTCTGGAGTTGCTGGTTGCAGCCGCCCAATCTGCATCTACTTCCTCAAATTTGCAAACCTGGAGTGTGGTAGCAGTCGAAAGCCAAGAACGCAAAGATGAGTTATCGAAGCTGGCGGGAAATCAAGCGCACATCCGCCAAGCGCCTTTATTCTTGGTGTGGTTAGCAGATTTAGCACGTCTGGCTTACGTTGCTGACAGCCGTGGTATATCCCATGATGGTTTGGAATATTTGGAAATGTTTGTCATGGCAACAGTTGATGCCACGTTGGCAGCCCAAAATGCCACAGTAGCAGCTGAGTCTCTGGGTTTGGGAACAGTATATATCGGTGGAATCCGCAACCGTCCAGAAGAAGTAGCAGCAACCTTGAATTTGCCTGCTTCTGTGTATGCTGTGTTTGGGTTGTGTGTAGGCTATCCAGATCCAGAAGTGAATGCTGCAATTAAGCCACGGTTACCACAATCAGCTGTGCTACACCGGGAGACTTATAAATTGGCAGAACAAGATGAAGCGATCGCTCATTACAATAACATCATCAAAGAGTTCTATACTGAACAAAAGATGAATGTTGCTGGTGATTGGTCAGAACACTCAGCTGGGCGGATTGCAACCGTTGAGTCATTGAGAGGACGCGATCGCTTGCGGCAAGTTCTCAATAACCTGGGCTTCAAGTTACTGTAAACAAAAAATATCAAAATTATGGATTTGCAACTCCGTGGCAAAGTCGCCTTAGTAACAGCTGCTAGTAAAGGTTTGGGCAAAGCTACAGCAAGGCAATTTGCCCGTGAGGGTGCAAAAGTCGCCATTTGTGCCCGCAGTGAGTCAGTTGACAAAGCTGCTGCGGAAATTACCAGCGAAACAGGTACCCAAGTGCTATCTCTGCGTGCAGATGTTACCAGTCAACAAGATATTGAACGGGTGATTAATGCCACAGTAGAGAAGTTTGGCGGTTTGGATATTCTCGTTACCAACGCTGGAGGCCCACCTGCTGGCACTTTTGATGATATCGATTTAGCTACTTGGGAAACTTCCCTTAACTTGACTTTGTTAAGTGCAGTCCGTTTAGTAAAGTACGCTTTACCTCACTTGCGCCAATCTACTGCGCCTGCAATTTTAACAATCACCTCAACGTCAACCAAACAACCAGTCCAAAATCTGGTATTGTCTAATTCCATTCGATTAGCGGTAATTGGTTTAACTAAAACTCTCAGCCAAGAATTGGGTAGTGATCAAATTCGCGTCAACAGTATTTTACCAGGGTGGACATATACAGAACGAGTTGAAGAATTAATCAACGCCCAAATTACTAAAAGTGGCGAAACCAAAGAAGCAGAAATCGCCAACATTAATGCGAAAGTTCCTTTAGGTCGCATGGGGACACCAGAAGAGTTTGCCAATGTTGCAGTATTTTTGAGTTCACCAGCAGCCTCGTTTGTGAATGGAGTCATGTTGCAAGTAGATGGCGGAATTATTCAAGGAACATTTTGAGGTGTTGTCAAAACATTGAATCATTCCTTGGCGATCGCCATCATCAATGGCAATTTCTGTAAACTTACCTGTTGTATAATCTGAAATCACACTGCGCCAAAATTTTTGAGCAACTGTATTTGTGGTAATTTGATAAATTTCCCACCTGCCACAAAATCGGTCGAAGACTTGAGAGGCAACCAATCTACCAATTCCTTGCTGCCTATATTTTCGTAAAATAAAAAACTCTGCAATAGAATATTGACTGTCTGCAATGTATGTGAATTGATTGACTAAAACAAATCCAGCCAGCTTTTTGCGTACTCGCACAATGAACGGATAGCGATCGCCTTCAATCCAGTAATAATCTAGATAAGGGTATCCAAAGTAACCATGTTCATTGAGGTCTTGATCTTCAAACTCTGAAAAGTCATACTGATAAAGCTCCATCATCCTTTGGATGAGCGGTTTGTCATCGATTGAAGCAGATAACACCTGTAGATACATAATCAATCGAGCAAAAACAATATTTCTTAATCTTATGCAAAACTAGCCACACAAGGGTCTACAAACTTCTCTTGCTGTCAGTATATGATATCAAACACTCTATCTGCGATAATAAGCGCAGTAGCTCAATAATACTATTGCCTTCTTCTACCAACTCTAATGTAAACTTCCACTAAACGATCGTTCCTTCTTCCTTGGCGTGCTTGGCGTCCTTGGCGATTAGTTTAAATCAGTGAACATCGAACAGTTATCAGTTATAGCAGAAGGCAGAAGGCAGGAGGCAGGAGGCAGGAGGCAGGAGGCAGGAGGTAAAAGTATTACTATTCCTAGCTTCCATGCTTTCAAAATGTCCTAACCTGTGTGACTACGGCTATATTAAGGTGAAAACAAAATTTTGTCTGATATCTTGGCATCAATTGACACTTATATATAACTGTACATTCATCTATATTTGACCCAATTGGAAACAGCGATCTTACAATCAAATCAAATATTCATAACAGTAATTGTTTCACTAAAATAAGCTATTTTTATAAATTTATTCAGACAAAATATCAACTCATATTGTATTTTTGATTAAAACTGTGTATATTAAATTTCACTCAGAAACATCCGAAAGAATCTCCATGCACAACCATCAATTATTTAATGCTAACATCGAGAGCGATCGCGTTCTATTAACTCCCAATGAAATTAAATCAAGATTGCCATTAACTCAATTAGCTGAACAAACAGTTTTAAGGTATAGAGAGGAAATAGAAGAGATTTTAGATTTTCGCGATCGCCGAAAATTCATAGTAGTTGGGCCGTGTTCAATTCACGATCCTGAAACTGCGATCGAATATTCCCAAAGATTGAAAGAATTAGCCGAAAAAGTTCAAGATAAACTGCTATTAATTATGCGAGTTTACTTTGAAAAACCCAGAACAACCGTCGGCTGGAAAGGATTAATTAACGACCCAGAAATGGATGATTCTTTTCATGTAGAAAATGGTTTATTAATTGCACGCGAGCTATTATTAAAAATTACAGAATTGGGTTTACCTGCTGGTACAGAAGCGTTAGATCCAATTATCCCTCAATATATTAGCGAACTGATTACATGGTCTGCGATCGGCGCACGCACAACTGAATCACAAACTCATCGGGAAATGGCAAGCGGACTTTCCATGCCTGTGGGTTTTAAAAACGGTACTGACGGCAATATTCAAGTAGCTTTGAATGCCCTACAATCAGCTAGAAACCCTCATAATTTCTTGGGCATCAATCAAAACGGACAAGTCAGCGTCTTTCAAACCAAAGGTAATGCCTACGGTCACGTCATTTTAAGAGGTGGTAATCAGCCAAACTTTGATGCAGCAAGCGTCAGCCTGGTAGAAAAGAAATTAAAAGACGCAGATTTAGCACCAAGGATTGTCATTGATTGTAGCCACGGGAATACAAATAAAGACTACAAATTACAACCAGCCGTCTTGGAAAATATTATTGAGCAAATATTGGACGGCAATACATCAATAGTTGGTATGATGTTGGAATCGAATATCTATGAAGGTAATCAACCAATTACTGGGAAAAAAGAAGAATTAAAATATGGTGTTTCTGTAACTGACAAATGTATTAATTGGGAAGAAACAGAGAAAATTATTTTGGCTGCTTACGAAAAACTGAAGTAACTTGTTTGGGAGACTAGAATATTAATTCAGGATTCCAAAATTGTCTTATTGAGGCAGAAAAAGAGATGGGAAGATCGGGAAGAAAATATTTCCTCATCCTCCTATCTCTTTTATACACCTCCTAATCCAATAGTTTCTAATTTTTTCTGCTCGTATTAAACAACGACAAAATTGTTGTTAGTTAATGCCAACCCAGCAGATAGTTGTGCAAATTGTACCTTGGTAAACTCACCCGCACTACCATCCTGGTCGAAGAACAATGCACCTGTGGTAGAGTTATAAATAAACCTTTGAGTGGTAGTGGTTGCAGATGTACCGATTCTAAATTGATTAGCTTTGAGTACACCTGTTGATAAGCCACCACCAAAAAAAGCCGATAACTGAATTACTTCATTCGTGGCGTTGAAATCATAAATGCGATCGCTATTTTCATAGATATTATCGAAAACAAAAGTATCAATGCCAGCTCCTCCAATTAGGCTATCATTACCGCCCTCACCTGTAAGGGTATCGTTGCCATTGTTACCCACAATGAGGTCATTGTACTCTGTACCTCGGATATTTAATTGTTCGATATTCTTGTAGCTAACCGATTCCGCACCTGCCTTAATTGAGCCACTGTTATTATTGGCATTGAATGTCGTTGTGATTCCTCCGGTAGCATATATGTAATCGACCGACAATAAATCGTTACCCTGACCACCATCTATTGTATCTTTGCCCTGATAGCCTGGGTTGAGTGTATCGTTGCCATTGCTCCCCACAATCAAGTCATTGTAATTTGTACCTTTGATATCTAATCGTTCGATATTCTTGTAGTTAAAGTGATAGGTGTCTGCCGTAATAGCTCCAATATTAGTAGTGGCATTGAAATTCGAGGTGATTCCTTCGCTAAAACTCCTGTAATCACCTGACAACAAATCGTTATCCTTGCCTCCATCTATCGTTTGAGTCACTAAATAAGAGGGGGCAGTATATGAGGCTGTTACATAGAAGGAATCATTACCATCCCCACCAGAGAGCAAGTTATTACCTGTTGAATCTTTAATATCAAAGTAATCGTTACCAGCGCCTCCGTTGAGGGTGTTATTTCCTGAGGCTGGTTCGTAACCTCTGTAGCTAAAGCCAGACGCACTCAGAGTATCATTGCCATCTCCACCATTGAGGAGGTTATCGCCTCTTGAATTGTCAACATTCAGCTTATCGTCACCATTGCCACCGTTAAGGGTGTTATTGCTATCGCTTCCGTAGTCATCATTAGAACCTTGGGCTGATAGAATATCATTGCCATCGCCCCCATCCAGCAGATTATCTCCTGCCGAATAACTAACATTCAAGTAATCGTTGCCAGCACCACCAATGAGTGTATTATTGCCAGACACGCCCTTATAGAGAATAAATGGTTCGCCAGGGTATCCAGGAAAGTCGCCGTAGCTGTAGTCAGATGCAGAAAGAGTGTCATTGCCATTACCCCCAGAGAGCAGATTATTACCTGTTGAATAGTCAACATTTAAATAATCGCTACCATTGCCACCATTAAGAGTGTTTTTGCCAGAAGAGCCAGGGATATATACGGTGGAACCATTGAAGTCGCCAGAGGCGAAGAGAGAATCATTACCATCGCCACCATTGAGTAAGTTATTGCCTGTTGAATATTTAACATTCAAGTAATCGCTATCAGCACCACCGTTGAGGGTGTTATTGCCAGCACCACCAATGAGAGTATCGTTGCCTGCACCACCCCGCAGCAAGTCGTCGCCACTCTTACCATCTATTTTGTCATTACCTCCCTGACCATTTACTACATCATTCGAGTTGTCTAAAGCGGTAATGTTGTTAGCAAGGTCATTGAGGAAGGTTACAGTATTCTTGATGCCGATGCTTGTTTCTGTAGAGTTGGCATCTAAGACATTAAAACTGTCAACAATGCTTGTTTGTCCATCAAAGATAATATTACCGATCGCTGGCGTACTACCGGAAGCTTTCAAGTTCTCCAAATCTTCTAGTTTGAAATTATTCAAGATGATTTTTGTACCAGCCACCCCTTCAAAGGTGATTTCCAAATTTGTACCATTTTGGGTGAGCAACAAATTTCGTGCTGTTAACCCAGCGCCAACAAATTTGATGGTATCAACTTCGGCAATAACTGGTGCTGTTGGGTTTGTGCCTTTACCTACTCCACCAAAATCAGTAATCGTATCAATGCCGTCACCTAAGTTGTAAACAAATCTATCCTTGCCACCGCCACCAGTTAGGATGTCGTTGGCTTTGTTCCCTGTAATCGCATCATTGCCAAGTTTACCGTTAATCGTGTCGGCGCTGGTGGTGCCCAGTAGAGTATTGTTACCGTTGGTTCCAATGATATTTGCCATAACTTTCTCCTAGTTGAATTGATTGTTCGAGTAATTTAAGTTCTCGGTTGTGAGTGCTGTTTTGGCGTACAAAAATCTCTCGAAAGTTGATGCTTTCGATATACTTGATGTCACCCTTGAGGGCTAACAATTTTTTGGTAAGTTTTACATCTTCATGGTTTGCAGGCAGCACTGAGGAAAATATTTCAGCTATCTAAGTCTTAGGCACTGTACAAATTTATGAATGTGTGGATTTGAGTAAATCTCATTTCAGGCTTTTTGCAATCATCTTTATAAGCAATACTTCAAGCTTAACCCGAACTAAAATATTGCTCAAAAAATATCGAACAATCAAGCTTGAATTTAAAAAAGCCACCTCATTTATGATTTGTCAATGCGTAAGTCTTACTAGCCTCAAAATAGGGCAACAGATATTTATGCCTTTGCTATCAGTTGTTAAGCCTGAGCATCTAGCTGAAAAATAGGAAAGAAATTGTAAAGCGTAAACAAACGAACAGAACGTTCAAATTTTCTGCTCATCATTAATATACAGAATATTTTCTGAGTGATTGATTTTTGAACAAATATCTTTACATATTTGAAATATTATTATTGAATGATAATTATCTAACGAAACAATTTTTTATAGACTCATAATAATTTTTTTGCTAATTCTTTACATGATATATAACACAGATGCTTTCATGAAGTAATCAGAAAACAATAGCTATTTTATTTCTTGATTGCAGCGATACTGATGGCTGTCTACCTCCAAAGAATGAGCCTAATCAACCAAATGGATGAGGGTGTATTTTATCTCAAGATAGATTTTATGGTTGCATTGATGCTGGAAATACAAGTTGCTATTTCAGGCATCTCGCATTCTCAGCATTTGCAATTTTCTCTACCTAGATTAATAGAGCCTTAATCGCGATTAAACAACCACAAAATTGGTGTTGTTTAACGACAACCCACTAGTAACTAAAGCCAATTGTACTTGAGCAAATGCACCCGCGCTGCCATCTTGGTCGAAGAACAATGCACCTGTTGTGGAGTTATAAATAAACCTTTGAGTGCTAGTGGTTGCAGATGCACCGATTCTAAATTGATTAGCTTTTAATACACCTGCTGATAAACCGCCACCAAAACCAGCAGCTGATACCCGAATTACTTCATTCGTGGCGTTGAAATCAGAAATTTTGTCAACACCTTCATTGAAACTATTGAAAACAAAGGTATCAATACCACTTCCTCCAATTAGGCTATCATTACCCTTGCCACCTGTGAGGGTATCATTGCCATTTCCACCTTTGAGGGTGTTATTACCAGTGGCATCAAAGGCTGTGAGGGTATCATTACCATCACCACCATCTAAAAGATTGCTGCCTGTAGAACCGCTAGCACTCAAGTTATCGTTACCAGCACCACCATTGAGGGTGTTATTGCCTATAGAGCGAGAGCTGAACGTTGTGGATGAACTATCACTATTTACTACGTAGAAGACACCAGAGACAGATAGAGTATCATTACCATCGCCACCAGAGAGTAGGTTATCACCTATTGAACCGCTAGCACTCAAGTCATCATCACCAATGCCACCGTTGAGGGTGTTATTGCCTGAGGAGAGAGAGTTGTATCCGCCGTAGTAGCTGCGGGGATCGGGATTATCATCTACGTAGGACTCATTGTAGCCAGAGATGGAGAGAGAATCATTTCCATCCCCCCCAGAAAGCAGATTATCGCCTTTTGAACCGCTAGCACTCAAGGTATCGTTACCTGCACCACCGTTGAGGGTGTTATTCCCTAAGGAGCGAGAGTCATCTTCGTTGTAGCTATTTCCGTTGTAGTAGCCAGAGATAGAGAGAGAATCATTACCATCTTCTCCAGACAGCAGGTTATTACCTGTTGAACCACTAGCACTCAAGTTATCGTTACCAGCACCACCATTGAGGGTGTTTTTGCCTATAGAGCGAGAGTCGAAGATATCGTTGATATATAAAAAGGTATAGTAACCAGAAATAGAGAGAGAATCATTGCCATTGCCTCCAGAGAGCAGGTTATCGCCTATTGAACCACTAGCACTCAAGGTATCATCACCAGCACCACCGTTGAGGGTGTTTTTCCCAGACAAGCGGGAGTCGTAGTCTTGATAGTAACCAGTTTGATAGTAGCCAGAGACACTTAGAGAATCATTGCCATCGCCACCATCAAGCAAGTTATTACCAGCACCACCACTGAGCGAGTCATTCCCCACACCACCACGTAGCACATCGTTGCCTGCATCACCTCGCAGCAAGTCGTCGCCACTTAAACCCTCGATTTTGTCGTTACCCCCTTGACCATTGATTACATCATTTGAGTTATCTAAACCCTTAATGTTGTTAGCAAGGTCATTGAGAAAGGTGACTGTGTTCTTAATACCGATGGTCGTATCAGTAGAGTTGGCATCCAGAACATTAAAACTATCAATAATTTTAGTTTGGCCATCAAAGATAATATTACCGATCGCTGGTCTTGTTGAAGAAGCTTTGAGGTTCTCTAAGTCTTCTAGTTTGAAGTTTTTCAAGATGACTTTTGTATCAGCCACCCCTTCAAAGCTGATTTGCAAATCTTTGCCATTCTGTGTTAGTAACAAATTTCGCGCAGTCAACCCAGCACCAATAAATTTAATCGTATCAACTTCGGCAATAATACCTGGTGTTGGGTTTGTGCCTTTACCCACTCCACCAAAATCAGTGATTGTATCAATACCGTCACCCAAGTTGTAGATAAATTTATCCTTGCCACCGCCACCCGTTAAGGTGTCGCTGCCAGTTTTACCGTTAATCGTGTCAGCGCTCTTAGTGCCTAGTAGGGTATCGTAATCCTCGGTTCCAATGATATTTGCCATAAATTTTTCCTACCTGAATCGATTTTTGGAGTAAGTTCAGTTCTCAGTTTATAGTTCTGTTTGGCTCAAAAATATCTATTGAAAGTTGATGCTTTCGGCGTACTTAAATCTCACACTTGACCGTTACAAGTTTTTAATGAACATTCTCCTTTTGATTGACTTGCAACTATAGGAATCATATTTGATTTTTGAAATATACGTAGGGTGTGTTATGCCGTAGGCTAACGCACCAAAACCTTCGGGTGGTGCGTTACGGAAGCCGTAACACACCCTACACATACTTAGATTTTTTCAGAAATCAAATACTAGTCCTATATTACCGATCCAAGTATTGAGGATTATCTAAGTCTTAGGCATTGTACAAATTCATCAGTGTGTGGATTCACAAAAAACTGGTTTCAACATGATTTGATTCATCAGTCATCAGTTATGCAGGCAAGCATTTACTATAGACATCACTGAAATAGTTGAAAAATCAAGCTTGAATCTCTCAAACCCAAAAACTATAATCTAGCCCTTTTGTCAATGCGTAAGTCTTACTAGCCTCAAAAACAGATTTACAGATATTTTTGCCCTTGTTGTCGGTTATTCTCCCTGGGTATCTAGCCAAAAATAGAAAACAAATTAATTGCAAAGCATAAACAAACAAACCGAACAGAACATTCCAATCAACTGCCGCTCACTAATATACAGAATATTTACTGATTAATTGATTTATCAAAAAATATCTTTACATATTTGATGAATTATTTACTGATAATTATCTCGCCAGATAATTTTTTATATACGCTTAATATTTTTCTAGCGAATTCTTTACATGAAGTAAAAAATAGATATTCCAAAGAATTAGAAGACAAGAAATGTTTTATTTTTTGATGGCAGCGATGCCTACAGCTAACTACGCCTACGGGATGAGCAGAATCAGCCAAATGGATGAGGATGTATATTCTCCAAAGGAATTTTATAATTGCATTGCTCTGTCGAATGCGAGTTGCTATTTAACACACCTCGCATTCCGAGCATTTGCGATTTTCTCTACCTAGATTAATAAAGTTTTAATCACGATTAAACAACTACGAAATTGTTGTTGGTTAATGGCAACCCGGCAGTAACTAAAGCAAATTGTACTTGAGCAAACCCACCCGCATTACCATCCTGGTCAAAGAACAATGCACCTGTAGTAGAGTTATAAATAAACCTTTGAGCGCTAGTGTTTGCAGATGCACCGATTCTAAATTGATTAGCTTTGAGTACGCCTGCTGCTAAGCCGCCACCAAAGCCAGCAGCAGATACCTGAATCACTTCATTAGTAGTGTTGAAATCAGAAATTTTGTCAACACCTTCATTGAAACTATTGAAAACAAAGGTATCAATACCGCTTCCTCCAATTAGGCTATCATTACCCTTGCCGCCTGTGAGGGTATCATTGCCATTTCCACCTTTGAGGGTGTTCTTACCAGTGGCATTAGAAGCTATGAGGATATCATTGCCATCGCCACCATCCAAGAGATTATCGCCTGTTGAACCGCCAGCATTTAAGGTGTCGTTACCTGTGCCACCGCTGAGGGTGTTTTTGCCTGAGGAGCGAGAATCGTATGTGTTGGATAAGTCGCGGGGTTCATATGGGTTATCGTAGGGAGTGTACTTGTAGTAGCCAGAAATGGAGAGAGAATCATTGCCATCGGCTCCAAAGAGCAAATTATCGCCTTCTGAACCGCTAGCACTCAAGATATCGTTACCTACACCACCGTTGAGGGTGTTATTCCCTAAAGAGCGAGAGTTGTATTCCTCGTAGTTATCTCCGTCGTAGTAGCCAGAGATGGAAAGAGTATCATTACCATCGTCTCCAGACAGCAGGTTATTACCTGTTGAAGCGCTAGCACTCAAATTATCGTCACCAGCACCACCGTTGAGGGTGTTTTTTCCTAGTGAGCGAGAGTTGTAAGTATCGTTGAGATATAGAAAGGTATAGTAACCAGAAATAGAGAGAGAATCATTGCCATTGCCTCCAGAGAGCAGGTTATCGCCTGTTGAACCACTAGCACTTAAGTTATCATCACCAGCACCACCGTTGAGGGTGTTTTTGCCAGACAAGCGATAGTCATACTGCTCATCTTCGTAGTAGCCAGAAACAGAGAGAGTATCATTACCATCAGCACCATCAAGCAGGTTATTTCCAGTACCACCAGTGAGCGAGTCATTCCCTGCATCACCGCGCAATACGTCGTTACCAGCACCACCAATGAGTGTGTCGTTGCCTGCACCACCCCGTAGTAAGTCATCGCCACCTAAGCCGTCGATTTTGTCATTACCCCCCTGACCATTTACCACATCATTTGAGTTGTCTAAAGCAGTAATATTGTTAGCAAGGTCATTGAGAAAAGTAACTGTATTTTTAATGCCGATAGTTGTTTCACCAGAGTTGGCATCTAGGACATTAAAACTATCAATAATAGTAGTTTGTCCATCAAAGATAATATTACCGATCGCTGGCGTACTTCCAGAAGCTTTTAAGTTCTCTAAGTCTTCTAG
The DNA here is from genome assembly GCF_963920935.1 of Nostoc sp. CCY 9925. Taxonomy (NCBI): domain Bacteria; kingdom Bacillati; phylum Cyanobacteriota; class Cyanophyceae; order Nostocales; family Nostocaceae; genus Nostoc; species Nostoc sp. CCY 9925. Next base: position 47,569 of record NZ_CAWUDO010000049.1, read on the forward strand.
TTTGAAGTTTTTCAAGATAATTTTTGTACCAGTCACCCCTTCAAAGGTGATTTCCAAATTTGTACCGTTCTGAGTGAGCAACAAATTTTTGGCAGTCAACCCAGCACCAATAAATTTGATGGTATCAACTTCGGCAATAACACCTGCTGTTGGGTTTGTGCCTTTACCCACTCCGCCAAAATCAGTAATCGTATCAATGCCGTCACCCAAGTTGTAAACAAATCTATCCTTGCCACCGCCACCAGTTAGGGTGTCATTACCTTTGTTTCCTGTAATCGTGTCGTTGCCAAGTTTACCGTTAATCGTGTCGGTGCTAGTAGTACCTAGTAAAGTATCGTTAACGTTGGTTCCAATGAGATTTGCCATAATTGTTTCCTACTTCAATCGATGTTTAAGTTCTTGGTTGTTAGTGCTATTTTGGCGCACAAAAACCTCTCGAAAGTTGACGCTTTCGATATACTTGATTTCACCCTTGAGGGTTAGCAATTTTTCTGGAAGTTTTACATTTTCAATGGTTTGCAGATAACACTTATCCAAATAATTTGGACTATCTAAGCCTTAGGCACTGTAAAAATTTATGAGGCTGTGTATTGAGTAATAGCGATCGCTTTAGGCTTTTTTAAGTATCCTCGATCGCAAACTCAGCCGTCATCAAGACCCAGCAGCTCTCAAAAAACATCAAAAAATTAAAGCTTGAATGTCTAATACACACTTCATATTCAGTTTTGTCTCAATGCGTAAGTATTACTAACTTAAAAATAGGGAACTTTGACAGCGGATAGGCAAAATAATTTACATCCCGTTGTCGTGGTCGATCGCCCTTGGCTGTCTAACTGAAAAATAGGAAACATCTAAATAACATCTTACTAACTAAATACAGAATATTTACGTAGATTTATAAAATTTTGAGAAATATTTTTGCATAGTCTTCACATTCTTTTGTATCAGTACATAAATGTATATATAATTACAAAATGCGAAGTATGTATAACCTCGCATTCAAAGGATTTCTGATTTTCTTCTACTGGATTAGTTATGTGCGATCGCTAATTTACAATTAAACAACCACAAAATTGTTGTTAGTTAATGCCAACCCAGCAGTAACTAAAGCAAACTGTACCTTGGTAAATGCACCTGCACTACCATCTGCATCAAAAAACAATGCACCTGTGGTTGAGTTGTAAATAAATCTCTGAGCGTTGGTGGTTGCAGATGTACCGATTGTAAACTGGCTAGCTTTGAGTACACCTGCTGATAAGCCGCCACCAAAACCAGTAGCCGATACCTGAATTATTTCATTAGTTGCGTTAAAATCATGAATTATATCAACGCTTTCATTAGAATTATTGAAAGCAAAGGTATCATTACCACCTTCTCCATAAAGGGTATCGTTGCCATTGCCACCTGTGAGGATATCATTGCCCAAACCACCATTGAGAATATCATCGCCATTACCACCATTGAGTGTGTTATTACCTAAGGCACGAGAGTCGTATTCATCAGTGATGGTGCGGGGATCATATGGGTCTGAAGATACGGTGTATGAATAGTAGCCAGAAGATATGAAGAGAATATCATTACCATCGCCTCCATTGAGGAGGTTATTACCTGTTGAACCGCTTGCACTCAAGCTATCGTTACCAGCGCCACCATTAAGCGTGTTATTACCTGAAGAACGAGAGTCGTAGTCATCAGAGTAGCTAATTGATTCGTAGTAGCCAGAGATAGATAGAGTATCATTGCCATCGCCTCCATTGAGCAAATTATTGCCTTTTGAACCGCTGGCACTCAAGTTGTCATCACCAACGTCACCGTTGAGAGTGTTGTTACCAGAGGAGCGAGAATCGTTGTATCCACCACCATAAGGATATGAGTAGTAACCAGAGACGGAAAGAGTGTCATTGCCATTACCACCAAAGAGAGTATCATTATCATTGCTACCAGCAAAGAGGCTATCTGCATTTCCAATCAGCGAATCATTCCCTGCATCGCCACGCAGAATGTCGTTACCTGCACCACCAATAAGAGTATCGTTACCTACACCACCCCGCAGCAAGTCGTTACCACTCTTGCCGTCTATTTTGTCATTACCACCCTGACCATTAATCACATCATTTGAGTCGTCTAAAGCGGTAATATTGTTGGCGAGGTCATTGAGAAAGGTGACTGTGTTCTTGATGCCGATAGTCGTATCAGTAGAGTTGGCATCGAGAACATTAAAACTGTCAATAATTGTAGTTTGGCCATCAAAGATAATATTACCGATCGCTGGTCTTGTTGAAGAAGCTTTGAGGTTCTCCAAGTTTTCTAGTTTGAAATTATTCAAGATGACTTTTGTACCAGCCACTCCTTCAAAGGTGATTTCCAAATTTGTGCCATTCTGGGTGAGCAACAAATTTCGCGCAGTCAACCCAGCCCCAACAAATTTGATCGTATCAACTTCGGCAACCACTCCTGCTGTTGGATTTGTACCTTTACCCACTCCACCAAAACCAGTAATCGTATCAATGCCGTCACCTAAGTTGTAAACAAATCTATCCTTGCCACCGCCACCCGTTAAAGTATCGTTGCCCTTATTACCTGTGATAATGTCGTTGCCAAGTTTACCGTTAATCGTGTCGGCACTCGTGGTGCCTAGTAGTGTATCGTTCCCGTTGGTTCCAATGATATTTGCCATAACTTTTTTCTAGCTGATGTTAGTGCTGTTTGAACATACAAATAATTCACCAAAAGTTGACGCTTTTGGCATACTTTCGTGTCACCCTTAAGGGTCACTAATTTTTCGGAAAATTCTCTTTTTTTGGCTTGCAAATATGACTTATTTAAGTATCAAACTATCTAAGTCTTAAGCACTTTACAAATTTTTAAGGGTGTGCGAAATTAGTCATTATTATGCTTTTATAAACGCTCAAAAAGCATCACAAAATTTGGCTTTAATGCCCGATTTTCACACGGTATATTTCTTTTTGTCAATGCATAAGTCTTACTAGCTTGAAAATAAGGAAACAAATACAGCAGAATTTAAAATTCACGAGCAAATTCGGAGACTTTTCCATTACTCCGAACGGAATTCAGAATTAGAATAGCCTCTTTGTCTAGCTACCAGACCTAGATGGTGTACTTCAGGCTTCTGGAAGTTTGCTGTATTTACGTACTTTTTTTGAGCGATCGCCTTTGATGTCTAGCTGAAAAATAGGGAACTAAGTAAGAGGGAATAAAGAGATTAATTTTTAGCAAGGTTGCAATAAGCCGTCAATAAACTAATATACAAAATATTTACTGAGCTATTGTTCTCTAAATAAATAACTTTACATAACCTTGGAACCTTTTACTGATAATGAATGGGAGGTGTGATTCTACACACCTCCCATTCTCATAATTTCTGATATTACTTGCCGTCCAGTAATGGAACGCTAATTAGCCTTAAACAACTACAAAATTTTCGTTGCTTAAAGCCAAACCAGTAGATAGTTGTGCAAATTGTACTTGAGCAAACCCACCAGTGCTGCCATCTTGGTCAAAGAACAATGCACCTGTAGTGGAATTATAAATAAATCGCTCACTACTTGTAGTTGCAGATGCTCCGATTCTCAACTGACTAGCAGATAGTACACCTGCTGATAAACCGCCACCAAAACCAGCAGCCGATACTTCAATCACTTCATTAGTGGCGTTGAAATCATAAATGCGATCGATACCTTCATTGAAACTATTAAAAACAAAGGTATCAACACCACCTCCTCCATAGAGGCTATCATTGCCATTACCACCTTTGAGGGTGTTCTTTCCAGTGGCATTCAAGGCAGAAAGAATATCATGGCCATCGCCACCATCAAGTAGATTATCGCCTTCTGAATAGTCAACACTCAAGGTATCGTTACCAGCGCCACCATTGAGGGTATTATTGCCAGTGGTACTGTAATATGTTCCCCCATAGCCGTAGCCGTAGTCAGAGCCGGAGAGATAATCATTGCCATCGCCTCCATCTAATAAGTTAGCGCCTCTTGAATAGTTAACATTCAAGGTATCGTCACCAGCGCCACCGTTGAGGGTATTATTGCCTGAAGTGTTATCAAATCTGTAGCCCTCGAAGTCTGACGCAGTTAGGTAATCATTGCCATTGTCTCCAGACAGCAGATTATTCCCTGTAGAAATGCCAGCATCTAAGGTATCGTTACCAGCACCACCCTTGAGCGTATTATCACCATCGGCAACTCTGATGGAGAGATAATCTTTGCCATTGCCTCCATCCAGGAGATTATCACCTTTGGAAAAGATAGCATCCAAATTATCGTCACCAATACCACCAATGAGTGTGTTATTACCAGTGACCTCAGGACTGTAATAATCGCCAGAAACAGAAAGAGAATCATTGCCATTGCCACCATCAAGCAGGTTATCACCTGTTGAATAGTCGGCATTCAGGGAATCATTACCACAGCCACCAATGAGTGTATTATTACCAGACACCACAGACCCGTAGTAGTCGCCTAGAGCTGAGAGAGTATCATCACCATCGCCACCATCTAAGAGATGGTTGCCACTTGAAGAGTCAACATTCAAAGAATCGTTACCGCTACCACCGTTAAGGGTGTCATTGCCTGCACCACCAACAAGAGTATCATTTCCGGCACCACCGTGCAGCAGGTCTTTGCCAGTACCACCTACGAGACTGTCATTCCCCACACCACCGTTAAGGATGTCATTCCCCACCCCACCAATGAGAGTATCGTTGCCTGCACCACCTCTCAAAAGATCGTTACCACTTAACCCGTCGATTTTATCGTTACCTCCCTGACCATTCACTACATCATTTGAGTTATTTAAACCCTTAATGTTGTTAGCAAGGTCATTGAGAAAGGTGACTGTGTTCTTAATGCCGATGGTCGTATCAGTAGAGTTGGCATCCAAAACATTAAAACTATCAATGATGCTACTTTGCCCACTAAAGATAATATTGCCAATGGCTGGTTTACCTCCAGAAGCTTTCAGGTTATCTAAATCTTCTAGTTTGAAGTTTTGCAGGATGACTTTTGTTCCAGCCACCCCATCAAAGGTGATTTCTAAGTTTGTACCGTTCTGTGTCAGCAACAAATTTTCGGCAGTCAACCCAGCACCAATAAATTTAATTGTATCAACTTCGGCAATAACTCCTGCTGTTGGGTTTGTGCCTTTACCCACGCCACCAAAATCAGTAATTGTATCAGTGCCGTCGCCCAAGTTATAAACAAATAGATCCTTGCCACCGCCACCAGTCAGTGTGTCGTTGCCTTTGTTCCCTGTGATGGTATCATTCCCCGGTTTACCATTAATTGTGTCAGCGCTTGAGGTGCCCAGTAGGATATCGTTAGCGTGAGTTCCAATAATATTCGCCATAAATTTTTCCTGCCTAAATCAATGAATTTTTTTCTAACTTGAGTTATCAATTTTTCATGCTGTTCTGAGGCATCAAAAATACACCGAAATCAGATATTTCGGCATACTTCAATATCCGCTTTCAGGTTTAGCAATTTTCCCAATACTCGCCTTGTTAACCAGCTTGCAATTAGGTCTTATCTAAACTATTTGGGATTATGTCAGTTCAACCCTTTCAATGCGAGTAAATCTCTTTTTTCTGCCTCTGTAACCACGAAAGTTTTCTTACCCGTTGGTGTTGTCACAGCCATCGATGTCTAACCAAGGCATAATCATTTCAGTGGTCAGCAGATTAAAAAAAGAATTTTTTGAGCAAGGTTTTTAGCTATCTTGAAAGGTCTAGCCCTACTAGTTTGAAAATAACCAACAGCTTACACGGAATAACCAAACAAATTTTTATGCTTTCCTTGTGGGCGATCGCCCCAAAGTGTTTAACTGCGGAATCGGGAACATATAAATATGATCATACTAATTAAATACTGAATATTTACTTAGATGTCTATATTTCAACAAATATCTTAGCAGATTCTTTACATTATTTTACATCCAAGGCTTGGATGTAAAATGCCGAAATTGAAGTGATCTTATAAACATATCTCTTCTGAGGATTTCTGGTTTTATTCTGCTAAAACTATCAATGATGCTAGTTTGTAAAATCTAGCTTCAAAAAGGAGGTAGGCAGTAGGGTAGGAAAGCTTTTTCATTGTTGGTTGTGGGATTTTACCGTGATTGACTGTCTTGAAAATACGGACTGAGAAAGGAATATTTTCATGCGATTATTGTGTTATTTATCACATGAGGGTAGAGCTTGAAAAAGTGAGTAGAAGACGAAACCTTTCTCATTGTTAATTGTGAGTTTTTTCCATGAGCGACTTTCTTGAAAATAGTGACTGGGGACTAGGTACTTGGGACTCAGTAAAAAATCCATTCATGCCATAGTTGTGCGATAGTTCGCATGAACCTCTAGCTTGACAATAGGAGACAGTTTACAGACAAAAAGAAATAAGCAAAGAAATTGCCATGCCCTTTTTATAGAGTATTACCCGTAGGCGTTTAACTATAAGAATAGGAAACATCTAAGTAACACCATACTAACTAAATACTGAATATTTACTTAGATGTCTACGCCTAAAATCATATCTTTGCATACTCTTCATATTATTCCTTGAAAAAAGTATATGTTTTAAGTTTTGATGTTTTGTGTGAATTAGGTGGCGAAAGGCTGAGAATTCGTCAATTTTGCTAAACAGATAATTCTGGGCAAGCCTGGATTCCTTATGGGACAAAGAGCGTTATTAATTCAAATCAAGCTTTACTTATCTTTGTGTATTCTTCATACTCATCCCAAAAAACAGTTGATCGAGGCAGTGAGTAAAAATACATATTAACTTGGCGATCGCTCTTTTGAAAATATGTAAGTCGGCGTCAATAATTATCGTTAAAATAAGGGAATAATAAATGGCAAAAAACTAATAGGAATAAGTGTTTTAGCTGAGTTGATTTTTTTTGGTAGAGTTTGGTTTTATCATGCCAACTTACTTAGGTAATTGGGAGTGGGGAATAGTGGAGTAAACCTTTTTGATGTCTTTGTGGGATTGTTTGGCGATCGCTATTATGAAAAAACCACTAGGTAGCAATATCTTGAACCTAAGCGAAAATCGCTAGGAGTAACTAAAACTACAAATGCAGACATACTCGGACTTAGCCAAGAACATTTACGAACTATTCGCACTCATGCCAAAAACATCTACCCAGACGAATGCCGTAGTATAGGTCTGGATAATCTGGCTAGTGAGAGCAAGACGACAGTAAGAAGTGATGGCTATAGCAAATACCTGGAATACAGAGGCAGGTGCTGAAATTTCAAGCGATGTCTCACGACAAGCCGCTTCTCTTCTCCTGTCGGAGACGCTGCGCGAACGAGACGCTCCGCGAACGAGACGCTCCGCGAACGCGTCTACGCACAATAGAAACTAAACAAGGGTAATATGCGACCTAGCTGTAATTAAGCAATCAAATGCGAGATGCTATTTTCAACACCTCGCATTTTCAAATTAAGCTTAAACAATCACAAAATTGTTGTTGGTTAGTAACAACCCGGCAGATAGTTGTGCAAATTGTATCTGGCTAAACGTACCGGCACTGCCATCTTCATCGAAGAACAATGCACCTGTCGTAGAGTTGTAAATCAATCGTTGAGCAGTTGTTGTTGCAGATGTTCCGATAGTAAACTGGGCAGATGAAAGTATACCTTTCCCGCCAAAATCGTAGCCAAAAGCTACGCTAATCACCTCATTAGTCGCATTAAAGTCATAAATAGTATCTACCCCTTGATTGAAACTTTTGAAACCAAAGGTATCGATACCGCTTCCTCCATAAAGGGTATCATTACCAAAGCCACCATTTAGGGTATCATTTCCATAGTCACCCCTAAGGGTGTTTTTACCAGAGGCATCAAAGGCAGAGATATAATCATTGCCATCACCTCCAGAGAGCAGGTTATTGCCTGTTGAACCGCCAGCACTTAAGGTATCGTCACCAGCACCACCCTTGAGGGTGTTATTGCCAAGCGATCGAGAGTCGTTTTCGCTGGCTGAGTAGTAGTAGGTTTGGTCGTATTCATCATAGTATTCGCTGTAGTTATAAGAATACGAGCCAGAAATGCTGAGATAATCATTGCCATTGCCACCATTGAGCAGGTTATTGCCTTTTGAACCGCTAGCGCTCAAGGTATCATGGCCATTACCACCGTTGAGGGTGTTATTGCCTAAGGAGCGAGAGTCGAAATTAAAGGTAGGGAAACGTCCGTATGAGTCTTCCTCGTATTGGTGCTGACCAGAGACGGAGACAAAATCATTGCCATCGCCTCCAGAGAGTAGGTTATTGCCTTTTGAACCACTAGCACTCAAGTTATCATTGTCAGTGCCACCACTGAGTAGATTATTACCTGATGAATAGTTAGCATTCAAGTTATCAAAACCAGCACCTCCTTTAAGGGTGTTATCGCCTAAAGCGCTATAGTCGCTATGTAGCACATACTCGTCGTAACCAGAGATGTCTAGAGAATCATTGCCATCGCCACCATCAAGCAAGTTATTGCCTGTTGAACGGCTAGCAATCAAGGTATCATTCCCAACGCCACCGTTGAGGGTGTTATTACCATCTGAGCGAGGGTTGTTTTTATAGGGAGGGTAATCATAAATGTCGTAGTAGATATAGACACAGAGTAAATCATTGTCGCTGTCACCATTGAGCAAGTTATTACCTGCGCCGCCAATAAGAGTATCATTTCCCACACCACCAATGAGACTATCGTTGCCTGTCCCACCCCTCAAAAGGTCGTTGCCACTTAACCCACGGATTTTGTCATTACCTCCCTGACCATTGATGACATCATCTGAGTTATCAAAACCTTTAACATTATTGTTCAAGTCATTAAGGAAGGTGACTGTATTCTTGTTAAAAATAGTGCTTTGGCTGGAGTTAGCATCGAAAACATCAAAGCTGTCTGTGGTGCTAGTTTGTCCATAAAACACAATATTGCCCAAGTCTACAGTAGCTTTAGTCAATTTGCTCAGGTTATCCAGGTTTTCTAGGGCAAAGTTTTGCAGGATGACTTTGGCATCATCCACCCTTTCAAAAGTGATTTCCAAATTTGCGCCATTCTGGGTAAGTAGCAGATTTCGTGCTATTAAGCCATAGCTTTGGAATATTAGCGTATCAACTTCGGCAATAAGCGCTGCTGTTGGGCTTGTCCCTTTACCAATGCCACCAAAATCGGTGATGAAATCAGTGCCATCGCCCAATTTGTAAACAAATGTATCTTTGCCGCCTCCACCAGTTAAGGTGTCGTTTCCCTCTTTCGCTGTAATGGTATCGTTGCCTAATTGGCCGTTAATCGTATCTGGTAAGTTGCTGCCATTGAGAGAATCATCAGCATTAGTCCCATTTATATTCGCCATAACTTTTACCTTCCTAAAAGGATTTTTAGAGTAATATCAAATTCGGAAAATCACCTATAATTCAAAGTTATCCGCATCTGTCCGTCGCCGGAAGTTCTGTTCACATTTGGCGTTCCAAAACATTGTCACCGCACCCTGCGGGATCTTGCTACAGACTTCTCTTTGCGTCAGCCTTAATTATTAAGTATTCAATCGAACCTGATATAATTCAGTTGTCAATAATCGGGTCAATAATATTTGAAAAGCCAAACAATTTGCTAAAAATTGACGCTTTCAGCAGATTTTATTTTGCACAACATTGGCTCTGATACCAATTCTGTATGAAGCTGCACATAATCAAGACCCCCCTGTAGTCCCCCCTTGCCAAGGGGGGACGGCGTAGCGGGGGGTAAATATATGCAGCTTCACAAAGAAACGGTATGAGCAACTTGCAAGTAGTATTTATCGAACTATCTTGGACTATCTAAGTCTTAAGCACTGTACAAATTTCTCAGGGTGTCGATTCAGAGCTAAAACAATTAGTTTGAGGGTGATTTGAATCATGCTTCATCACTAGCTCAGGCAAGTAGTTACCTTAGACATAGCTGAAAAACAGTTAAAAATCCAATCTGAAATGCGCTCAACCCATAACCTATAGTTTAATTAGTTTGTCAATGCGTAAGTCTTACTGTTTTCAAAATAGGATCTGCGGACTGGGAGATAAATACTTTCATGCCCTCGTTGTGCAATCGATCGCCTGAACATCTAGCCTGAAAATAGAAAACATCTAAAGAACCCGATAATTAAGTAAATACCGAAATATTTAATGGGATGTCTATTTTTTAATAAAAATGTAATATTTTCAACAAGTGGTGAAGTATTGTATCGAAACGACAATCCCTAGAGGTTGCAAAATTACAAACGCAGACATGATTCAATTTAACCCACAACATTTAGAAATAATTCGCACCCATGCGGAAAACATCTACCCAGAAGAATGCTGTGGTATAATCTTAGGTTATCTGGCTAGTGAAGGCAAAACGACAGTAGAAGTGATGCCAACAGAAAATGCCTGGAATACAGAGGCAGGTGCTGAATTTTCAGGCGAACGCACAGCAGAAAGTAAAAAGCGACAATATGCGATCGCACCTGAAGTAATGTTACAAGCACAAAAACAAGCACGCGATCGCTGTTTGAGTATTATCGGCATTTTTCACTCCCACCCAGATCACCCTGCCATACCTTCAGAATGCGATCGCCTGTATGCTTGGCAAGGATACTCGTATATAATAGTTTCCGTCCAAAACGGCAAAGCCGCCCAAGTGCGAAGCTGGAGTCTTGATGATAATCATCAGTTCCAAGCAGAGGCAATTGAAAATATAATTTAACGGGTTAATTTCAAGACAGATATCATTTTTCGATAGGATTAATATTCCCGCTCTTGCACAAGACAACTGCTATGTTAAATCCGAATCTGGATGAAATCCAGTTGACCAAAGATGATTACGAACGCTACTCCCGACACTTGATTTTGCCGGAAGTAGGATTGGAAGGACAAAAGCGTCTGAAAGCTGCTAGCGTACTTTGTATCGGTACAGGTGGACTAGGTTCACCACTACTTTTATACCTAGCTGCCGCAGGTATTGGACGCATCGGGATCGTCGATTTCGATGTTGTCGATACTTCAAATTTGCAACGTCAAGTCATCCACGGTACATCCTGGGTGGGTAAACCCAAGATTGAATCCGCAAAAAACCGTATTCACGAGATTAACCCCTATTGTCAGGTGGATCTCTACGAAACTCGCCTGAGTTCCGAAAATGCGATCGAAATTTTCCAACCTTACGATATCGTGGTGGATGGCACCGATAACTTCCCTACGAGATATCTAGTTAACGATGCTTGCGTATTGTTAAACAAACCCAACGTCTACGGTTCCATTTTCCGCTTTGAAGGACAAGCCACTGTATTTAACTACGAAGGTGGGCCGAATTATCGTGACCTTTATCCAGAACCACCACCACCAGGAATGGTTCCCTCTTGTGCAGAAGGCGGCGTATTAGGAATTTTGCCAGGAATTATTGGTGTTATTCAAGCAACGGAAACTGTCAAAATTATTATTGGACAAGGTAACACCTTGAGTGGACGCTTACTGCTATACAACGCCTTAGACATGAAATTCCGGGAGTTGAAACTGCGTCCTAACCCGATTCGTCCAGTCATTGAAAAGCTGATAGACTACGAACAATTCTGCGGAATTCCACAAGCTAAGGCAGAGGAGGCCAAACAGCAGATGGAAATTCAAGAAATGACCGTTAAGGATTTGAAGGAATTACTAGATAGTGGTGCGAAGGATTTTGTACTACTGGATGTCCGCAACCCCAATGAATACGAGATTGCTAAGATTCCTGGTTCAGTTTTGGTGCCCTTACCAGAAATTGAAAACGGTGATGGTGTTACCAAGGTGAAGGAAATATTAAACGGTCACCATTTAATTGCTCATTGTAAGATGGGCGGGCGATCGGCAAAAGCCCTGGCTATCCTCAAAGAAGCCGGGATCGTTGGGACGAATGTCAAAGGCGGAATTACCGCTTGGAGTCGGGAAATCGATCCCTCAGTTCCGGAGTATTAAGAATAGAGACATGGGAATGCAAGGACGCGGGGACGCCATGACGCGGGGACGCAAAGAGTAAAAACTTTACTACATCCCTTATGTTCCGTTTCCCTTTCTTGGGTTCCCCGCGTCTCCCATTCCTCGCGTCCCCGTGTCTTCTTTATGACTATCTCAAAATCTTCTTTCAATATCTTATGGGTGCAAGTTTGGGTATTGGCAGCGGTACAGGGGGCAATTACCCTGACTTGGTTAATTTATAATATATACTTGCCCCAACTTTTGACCCAGTTTGGTTTTCCTACCTCATTCGCTGTTGGTTTATTATTGGTGGAAAATGCCTTGGGTGCAGTATTGGAACCATTGATGGGGGGACTTTCAGACCGAACTAGGCGTTGGGTAGGGACTAGATTTCCCTTCATTTCAGTAGGCGTAATTCTGGCATCAGCTTTGTTTATCGCTATACCATGTGTCGTCAGCTTGATCCCGCCTACTATGGTAATGCGATCGCTACTGCCAATCACTTTGGTAGCCTGGGCATTAGCAATGACAATATTTCGCTCTCCAGCTATATGTTTGTTGGGAATGTATTCCACACCAGCACAGTTACCATTGGCTGTTAGTGTTGTGACTTTGGTAGGAGGATTTATTGGCGCTTTTAGACCGATCGCCTATAAGTCTATTCTCAGTTTAGGGCCAGTTTTAACCTTTGCGATTGGTTCTTTTGTGTTGTTGGGTGCGGTGGCTGTGTTGCGCTTAGTTAATCCGCCAGAAACGCCAGTCGATCTACACAATGCACAGATAGTAAAGTTTCCTTTACAAAAATTGGTTTTGATTTTAGGAACTGGTTTTGGCGTAGCGTGGGGTATCCGATTTTTGATGGATGTTTTGGGCAAAGTCCTCAAAGCCCAACTTAATACTGATAATATCGATATGCAAATGGTGTGGATTGGAATTGCGATCGCTTTGGCCAACATCCCAGCTGGGATCTTCGCCGTCAAAATTGGCAATCGTCAAGCAATGCTTTGTGGTGTTTGTGCAATCATTCCTTCGTTACTAATGATAATATTTTTGGGCGCACAAATTCCCATAATTGTGCTAATTGTTGCTGGCTTTAGTTTAATTGTTAACGGGGCAATCCCTTTTGCTTTAGGGCTAGTACCCCAAAGATGGGCGGGATTAGGAATTGGTACGTATTTTGGTGGGTTTGCTGCGGCGATGAGTTTGTTTGGCGTCATATTTCCCCAACCGCAAACCATATCACCTTTTGTAGGCGCAGCTGCGGGCGCATTTGCATTTTTCCTCGCTGGTATTTGCATTGGGGTGAGTGGCATTTCTCAAACGCCAAGTAACGCAGAGATTTAAGGCAAAGGTACGCAAAGCTATTCTCTGCGTATCTCTGTCTTGAAAAGTTCTGATCGCCGGAAGCCAGCGCTCAGACTTTTCGCTGCGCTTTCCTTAGCGTTACTCTGCGTTTAAAAAGCAGCTACAGGTTTAACTTGACTCAAGAGATTATGCAGTTTTTCTCCTTCAATGACTTCTGTTTCCAAGAGCTGAGTTGCGATCGCTTCTAGCAAGTCTCGATTCTGTTTTAGAATCTGTAGGGCTTGTTCGTGGGCTGTTTCCACGATTTCCTTGACCTCGCTATCAATGGCTTTGGCTGTGTCTTCACTCACCGCCCGCCGGGGATTAGGGGCACCATTACCCAAGAACATTGCTTGTTGTCCTTGCTGGTAAGCCAGTGGCCCTAAGACTTTACTCATACCGTAGCTAGTCACCATCCGTTCTGCCAAGTCAGTTGCTCGTTGTAAATCGTTGGAAGCACCTGTTGTAATACTGTTAAATACAATTTCTTCAGCGGAACGTCCCCCTAACAAAGTCGCAATCTGACCCCGCAATTCTGCTTCATTCATCAAAAAGCGGTCTTCGGTTGGTAATTGCAGGGTGTAGCCCAAAGCCGCCATTCCACGGGGAATAATCGAAATCTTTTCTACGCGACCGTTTCCTGTTGTTAGCGCCCCGACCATTGCATGACCAACTTCATGGTATGCAACAATCTTTTTCTCAGTCTCATTCATCACCCGACTCTTCTTTTCTAAGCCGGCGACTACCCGCTCAATTGCTTCGGCAAAGTCTTCTTGAGCAACCGTTTGCCGTTGGTTGCGCGCTGCTAACAATGCAGCTTCATTCACCAAATTTGCTAAATCTGCACCAGCAAAACCAGGAGTACGAGTAGCGATCGCTCTTAGATCTACATCATCTCCTAATTTCACCTTTTGAGCGTGAATCTTCAGAATAGCTTCACGACCAGATAAATCAGGACGGTCTACCAACACTTGACGGTCAAAGCGACCCGGACGCAGCAAAGCAGGATCGAGACTTTCGGGGCGGTTGGTAGCTGCAAGGACAATTACGGTCGCATCCCCAGCCGCAAAACCATCCATTTCAGTTAGTAACTGATTCAGAGTTTGTTCCCGTTCATCATTACCACCGTAGAAGCCGTTACTGCTACGAGACTTACCAATGGCGTCTAATTCATCAATAAATACAATACAGGGAGCTTGTTTCTTTGCCTGCTCAAATAAATCTCGTACTCTGGAAGAACCCACACCCACAAACAGTTCCACAAACTCGGAACCAGAGATGCTGAAAAATGGAACTCCTGCTTCCCCTGCTACAGCTTTGGCTAAAAGTGTCTTACCAGTACCCGGAGGGCCAACCAACAGTACACCTTTAGGAATCCTCGCACCAATTTGCGTAAACCCGGATTTCTCACAAACTCAGAAAAAACCGGAGCGTAAAACTGATAAAATGT
>NZ_CAWUDO010000050.1:0-62045 GCF_963920935.1 Nostoc sp. CCY 9925
TCAAATCCCTTATTGGTCATAGCAATACGGTCAATAGCGTTGCCTACAGCCCCAACGGAAAACAGTTAGCTTCTGCTAGTGCTGACAAGACCATCAAAATCTGGGATATCAGCAGTGGTAAATTCCTCAAATCCCTTATTGGTCATAGCAATACGGTCAATAGCGTTGCCTACAGCCCCAATGGACAACAGTTAGCTTCCGCTAGTGCTGACAACACGATCAAAATCTGGGATGTCAGCAGTGGTAAATTCCTCAAATCCCTTATTGGTCATAGCAGTGCGGTCATTAGCGTTGCCTATAGCCCCAATGGACAACAGTTAGCTTCCGCTAGTGCTGACAACACGATCAAAATCTGGGATGTCAGCAGTGGTAAATTCCTCAAATCCCTTATTGGTCATAGCAGTGCGGTCATTAGCGTTGCCTATAGCCCCAATGGACAACAGTTAGCTTCCGCTAGTGCTGACAACACGATCAAAATCTGGGATGTCAGCAGTGGTAAATTCCTCAAATCCCTGACTGGTCATGGCAGTACGGTTAATAGCGTTGCCTATAACCCCAATGGACAACAGTTAGCTTCCGCTAGTGCTGACAACACGATCAAAATCTGGGATGTCAGCAGTGGTAAATTCCTCAAATCCCTGACTGGTCATAGCGATTCGGTCTATAGCGTCGCCTACAGCCCCAATGGACAACAGTTAGCTTCCGCTAGTCTTGACAAGACCATCAAAATCTGGGATGTCAGCAGTGGTAAACTCCTCAAATCCTTAACTGGTAATAGCCGTGGGATCATTAATGTCGCCTACAGTCCCAATGGACAACAGTTAGCTTCTGTTAGTGATGACAAAACAATAATTTTATGGGACTTGGATTTCGATAATTTATTACTCAGTGGTTGCAACTTGCTAAATAATTACCTCATTGCCCATCCAGAAGTGTTAGAAGAATTGCAAACATGCCAAACTCCATCTCGGTTGGTGCTGGGGGCGACAGTGTTAGTCATCCAAGGTGAAAAGTTAGCGCGAGATGATATTGATGGCGCTGTTGAAAAGTTCAACAAAGCACAGCAGTGGGATAATAAATTAAAGTTTGATTCCCAAACGAGGGCGAAGGAGTTGGCGAAGTAAGACGCGATTCATCGCGTCTGTACAAGAATCAGTCCCTTAGACATCTGGTAGAAATTAATTATGCGTTGCCCGAAAGCCTTGGTAGGGGCGAACGGCCGTTTGCCCTTACGTCATTTTCACCAGATGTCCCTTGTAGAGACGGCGATTTATCGCGTCTGTGTTGACGACGATTTTCTCTCACTCATCTTCTTTGTTGCATAAAATAGCTGTATTGAGTCATCAATTCGCCATGACTGCAACCACCAAAAAACTGACTTTTGCTAAGTATCTCAAGTATAGCGATTATGAATCCAAATGTAGAGAGGTTGCAATGCAACCTCTCTACAAGGATTGCGATATCACGGACATTTCAGCAATTTTTTTATAATAGAATTTCAACGCTAAAAAGTTATAGAGAACTGCGATCGAAAACGAAGGGGATTATTAATTTTGAATTTTGAATTTTAAATTCGGAGCGAAGCGACGTGACCACTACACTACACTGGCAAGAGCGAGTTGGCAATCAACGAGATTGGGTTTGGCGGGGTTGGCAAACTCGCTATACTTATATTCGCTCTGCCAAAAATGACGAAAAGACACAACCTCTAATTCTGTTACATGGCTTTGGCGCTTCCATTGGTCATTGGCGACATAATTTAGAGGTGTTGGCAGAACATCACACAGTTTACGCCCTAGATATGCTGGGTTTTGGCGCTTCGGAAAAAGCCGCAGCTAATTATAGCGTCGAACTTTGGGTAGAACAAGTTTACGATTTTTGGCAAACGTTTATCCGCCAACCAGCAATATTAATAGGCAATTCCAACGGTTCGCTGATTTCTCTAGCGGCGGCCGCGGCTCATCCCGACATGGTGCGGGGTATGGTGATGATGAGTTTACCCGATCCTTCACTGGAGCAAGAAGCAATTCCTCCTGCGCTGCGACCAGTGGTGAGAGGAATTAAAAATATTGTCGCTTCGCCGTTGATTCTCAAACCTTTGTTTAACTTTGTCCGCCGTCCTGGAGTGCTGCGTCGCTGGGCTAGTCTAGCCTACGCTAACCCAGAAGCGATTACCGATGAACTGATAGAAATTCTAGCTGGCCCTCCCCAAGATCGGGGTTCGGCGAGGGCTTTTAGTGCTTTGTTTAAAGCGACAATTGGAATTAACTTTAGTCCCAATGTCAAGGCAGTATTACCAACCTTAACAATTCCCATGCTCTTAATTTGGGGACAAAAAGATCGCTTTGTTCCGCCAGCTTTGGCTAGCCAATTTGCCCAATATAACGAGAAATTGGAAGTGCTGAATTTAGAAGACGTGGGTCATTGTCCCCATGATGAATGTCCCGAACAAGTGAACCAAGCGATTTTAGATTGGATTGAGAGGAATTAGGAGACGCGATCAATCAAAGAGACGCGATGAATCGCGTCTGTACAAGGGTTAAGAATTATTCTCTTTGTCTACCTTGTCTCCTCTGTCCTCTTTTTATCCGACGGTAGTTTGGCTGCTGTCAACGTTTGTGGCGCCGTTCACAGTACGGGCGACAGAAATCATTCTGTCAAGGATTTGTTGATTGGGAACTTTACCTTTTAA
This sequence comes from Nostoc sp. CCY 9925, assembly GCF_963920935.1. Taxonomy (NCBI): domain Bacteria; kingdom Bacillati; phylum Cyanobacteriota; class Cyanophyceae; order Nostocales; family Nostocaceae; genus Nostoc; species Nostoc sp. CCY 9925. Next base: position 2,693 of record NZ_CAWUDO010000050.1, read on the forward strand.
TACTACAGTGCTGCCTGTTTGAGCAACCCAAAGGGTATTAACATCATCAAGTTGGGCGTCTTGGTCGAATGCCAAGGCTACTCGTTTGGCTAGACCACTTTGGTCATATTCTCCATTTAATCCTAGACGTTCTGGCGGTATTGTTTGTGTAGCGGTAGGCGCAGCAGTAGCAGTAGGAGTTTGGGGTATTGCCTGTGGAGTAGGGTTTACTTCAGCATTTTGAGGTTTTTCCATTCCAAATAGTCTTTGTAACCAACCCATAACAATTTATCTCCAATTAAAGGTTCAATCAGCTTTGAATATACAAGTTTTAACCAGATGGTACATCTGTCCATGAAAAGATATGCATTCAAAGAGAATCCTGCTTACGAAATAATTTGTGGACAAATTATCTCTATCATTTGAAATGAGTGTAGCTATTAAGTTTAAAATAAAAAGTCTCACTTATTATTTTTTAGTGGAGCAGTACGTCTAGCGCAGCCTTTAGCTAGTGTCTGCGTTACTCAAATCCTGCTCTAGCCTCTGCTGGCGAAAATGAAACATACTCTTTCTGTTCTCGTAGAAGATGAGGCGGGTGTTCTGTCCCGCATTTCTAGTTTATTTGCCCGTCGTGGTTTTAATATTGAAAGCCTTGCTGTTGGCCCGGCTGAACAGGGAGGAGTTTCACGAATTACGATGGTTGTACCTGGTGACGATCGCGTGATCGAACAACTCACCAAGCAATTATACAAGTTAGTCAATGTCCTCAAGGTACAGGATATTACCGAAACTCCTTGTGTAGAGCGAGAATTAATGCTGTTGAAGGTGAATGCTACCAGCAGCAATCGTTCTGAAGTTATCGAACTGTCTCAGATTTTCCGGGCGCGAGTTGTGGATGTGGCGGAAGATTCTCTAACTTTAGAAGTTGTGGGAGATCCAGGTAAAATGGTAGCGATCGTGCAGGTGTTACAAAAATTCGGTCTCAGAGAAATCGCCCGCACTGGCAAAATCGCCCTAACTCGTGAATCGGGTGTGAATACCGAATTACTCAAATCTTTGGAAGCAAAGGTTTAACAGAAGTCACAACTCAGAATTCAGAATTCAGAATGTTTTAAAAGTATTGTGCGAATATAATTCGCCAGTACATAAGTAAAGCCCTCAACCTAAATTAACCAAAAAGCAAGCTTTTTAACCCGCGCAGGCGGGTTTTGTTTATTTATAGCAGTCGAAGGATAGTTTAGGAGACAAACTGCTCGTAAAACCCCGATATCAAGAGCCTGTTGCCTGTTCTCTGCTATGGCTACCAATTCCATTGGCAGGGGCTTTCTTCATCTTTTCCGGTAACAATAATTACTAACATATGAATAAGCATAAACGGTTATGTCTTTTTATATGCACAAGTTACGCCAATTTGGCATGACGCAACAGATAAGAAACTGCTACAAAGTTGTTAGAAGGATAAAACATTAACAACAACAAGTTTTAATAGTCATATAGACGACTATTACCTAATTTTAAATGTTTTATTCAAAAATTTAGGTGTATTTCTTTTGAGCAAAAATATCTCTTTGATAAAAATGATCGTGCCCAATAAGATGTACACTCACTTTTGCGGTTGAGATAGTTAATTTTCTAAAAATTAATAATCTAATTTAAGTTAGACAAATCATTTACAGTCTTAAATCCCTATATTGTGCAATTAGAGGGTAATTTCACAGTAAAAAACCTGACTTTGGGGGATAGAAGACTATATTTGATTATTTAACAAAACCAATGATTATTTAGATTATCTAGAGGTTTTGACAGGCATGAATTTATTATTGTTACTCGTTTCTAATTGGTTGCCTCAAAAATTAATGAACAAATTATTAAATAACTTGCTAAATATCAGAAATCGGCATTTGTTTGTTTTTGATATTATTGTTTTTTTAGGAACAACTTTTTTGGCTCTGAGCTTAGGTTTAGATGGTAAATTTTTCATTGAAGAATATAAATCACAATTAGCAATTGCAACAACACTTTTTCTAGCAATCAAACTGACTGTATTGTGGAATTTTGGTTTTTATAAACTTTACTGGCGCTATGCCAGTATTGAAGAACTTTTATATATAACTATACTTATGGCTATTGCGGTATTAATCCAAGCAATATTCTTCGATGCTATGGAATTTCTACCATATTTAGGGCTGGATGTACTGCCGCGATCGCTACCCTTAATCGATGGTTTACTTTCGTGTATCTTCATTGGAGGACTGCGTTTTAGTATTCGGATTGTAGAAAGATTTAGTCAGCGAAGCGTAGTATTTAATCCACAAGAACGTGTCTTAATAGTTGGTGCTGGAAATGCTGGAATTTCTCTGGTACAAGAAATGCAAAGAAATCCTCAATTAGGGTTTTATCCTGTTGCTTTTATTGATGACGATCCTCGCAAATTTCGAGCATATATACGTGGGATTCCTGTAGTTGGCGATCGCTATCAAATTCCTGATGTTTTAAAATCTCTGCAAATCCATAAAGTTATCATTGCTATGCCGACAGTTACAGGTGGAGTTATTCGAGAAATCGTAGATATTTGCAAAGCAACTGGAACTCAAACGAGCACTTTACCAGGTATACATGAAATCCTCAATGGTCGTGTGCGAGTTGACAGCATTCGAGATATACGAATTGAAGATTTGCTCAGACGTGAACCTGTGCAAATAGATTTTGAAAAAGTTTCTAAATTCCTCCAAGGCAAAACAGTATTAATCACAGGTTCAGGTGGTTCAATTGGTAGCGAACTTTGCCGTCAAATTTTTAAATGCAATCCTGCAAAAATGATACTTATGGGACATGGAGAAAACTCTGTGTTCAACATCCAGCAAGAATTACAACAACTTGTCCAAGTACTTGAAGATGAATGTAAATCATCCATTAACACTCCTGAAATTTCTACCTTTATTGCTGATATTCGCTTCAAGTTTCGATTAGAACATGCATTTGAAATTTTACAACCTGATGTAATTTTTCATGCTGCTGCTCATAAACACGTCCCATTAATGGAATTAAATCCAGTAGAAGCAATCACGAACAATGTAATGGGAACAAAAAATTTACTAGAACTAGCCTTGAAATATGATGTGAAACATTTCGTGATGATTTCCACAGACAAGGCAGTTAATCCTACTAATGTTATGGGTGCTAGTAAAAGAATTGCTGAAATGTTGGTGCTACAAGCTGCAAGAGAAAGTGGCAAACCTTATGTCACAGTGCGTTTTGGCAATGTTTTAGGCAGTCGAGGTAGTGTAGTTCCCACCTTTAAAAAACAAATTGCAGCAGGTGGACCAGTAACAGTTACTCATCCAGATATTCGTCGTTATTTCATGACTATTCCCGAAGCAGTTCAACTAGTTTTGCAAGCTGCGGTACTTGGTCGTGGTGGGGAAGTTTTAATGCTGAATATGGGTAAACCTGTGAAAATTGTTGACTTAGCGAAGGAATTAATTCGCCTTTCAGGATACGAAGTTAACCAAGATATTGAGATTGTATTTACTGGTTTACGTCCAGGAGAAAAATTATTTGAAGAATTATTTATTCCTGGCGAAGAATATGAGCCGACCGAACACGAAAAGCTGTTAGTAGTAAAAAATGCTAGTAGGATGATTCCAGAAAATTTGGATATTAGTGTAGCAACTCTGTGTCAAGCAGCAGTGAAAAATGATATCAACTTGATTCTGTTTTTACTTGAACAATTAGTACCAGGATATAAACCCCAAAATTTAAATAGTTATTTGGGAGCAAATATTCCCAGCCATACTTCACTCAAAATCAAGCCAAACATGAATATGCTGGCACAGGCAAAATCTTAATTTTAGATGTTGGATTGTGAAAATGTGATTACACATTGGCTTGAACAATCTATGTGTCAAATGATTTTTTAAAATTGGTATCAAACGCAAGAATAAATATGTCCAAAAATTCTAATATCAGCAGTATTTCAGAGGTATTCGATAGAGTATCTAGAGTAAATAATAAATATTTGGCTGGGATTAAAAATATAGCCAAGATTTTTGTCACAAGAAGAAGTGAGTGGTCAATTGGAGTTTATATAGGCAACTCTCCTTTCAATTTGGTTTGTCCAGACACAATTATTAATCCAGTTTTGACTGCTAACGACATAACAGATGTTCCAGCGCACTTTGTTGCTGACCCATTTATGCTTCGTGAGGACGGCATTTGGTATATGTTTTTTGAAGTATTAAATGGTCAGCAAAATAAAGGAGTAATAGGACTAGCAACTAGCAATGATGCATACAAATGGAATTACCAACAAATTGTACTTGATGAGCCGTTTCATTTATCTTATCCGTATGTATTCAAGTTTCAAAATGAATATTATATGATTCCAGAAACTTCTGAAGCTAGTTCTATTCGTTTATATAAAGCAATTAATTTCCCAAGAAAATGGTCTTACGTCAAAACTTTACTCGCTCAAAGTGATTTTGTAGACCCTAGTATTTTTCAATACAATAATCTTTGGTGGCTGTTAACTGCAACATCAGAAGCAAGAAATACATTACGTCTTTATTATTCTCAAGATTTAATGGGTGTTTGGATTGAACATCCGAAAAGTCCTGTAATTCAGGGAAATAAAAATATTGCAAGACCAGCGGGTAGAGTTATAGTATTCGATGGCAAAATTGTGAGATATACCCAAGACTGTGAGCGCATATATGGTCATAAAGTTCGAGGGTTTGAGATAACTGAATTGACAACAACAAATTATCAAGAGAAGGAAATTAAGAATAATCCAGTTATTCAAGCAAGTGGAGTGGGTTGGAATCAAATAGGTATGCACCATATTGATGCTCACCAAATTGATGAACATAAATGGATTGCATGTGTGGATGGAAAGCGTTATCGATTAGTTTTTGATCCAAGGTTAAATAACTGAAACTTTGGCTAGTAGCAATTTTATTTGATTTGTGAAAATGATTTTTTATCTCACGCAGAGACGCACAGAGAAGTCGGAGCGCTGGCCATCCTTTGCTACGCAACGCTACCACGAACGGGAACGCCGCGAACCGGCTGCCGCAGGCATCTGAACTTCGGTGGACGCAGAGATAATACCAATTCAAAATTCAAAATTAAGAAATCCTTGTTTGACAAGGGTTTCTAGATTTGGATCTGTTTCAAACTTTTAGTGAATTGGTATAAGAAGAATAAAGAGAGGTTTTCACGAATAATTTAGGATTTTTAGGTATTTATTAGCACGTGTAGGCAATCAGAATTAAAATCTGCTAGCTACAAGGGTATTTCAAGAAGTTTAGTTTGAATAAAGTAGTAAGGACTAAAAAAATGTTAATTGTTACAAAAAAATTTATTTTTTCCGTGGGAGAAGTTTGGTTTGATGAAAATCCAAAGGAATTACGTAATGTAGATGTAGTCCATTATAGGCAATTGATACACCCTATTAAAGGTGGTCAGTCTGATGAATTCTACACAAGAGTGATTGATTTAACTAAAAGTCATGATGAACTTTGGGGAAGTATCAGTAGTAATGATAAATATAAGATTAGGCGAGCAGAGCAAAAAGACGAAGTTATTTATGAATATTGGGAACAAACTGACTCTGATATACTTAATGAATTTTGTGAATTTTATGATTTATTTGCTTCCCAAAAAGGCTTGACTAAAATTAACAGAATTCAACTAAAAAATCGCGTGGATGCTGGTGTAATTGATATCTCACGTGTCAAGTTAAAAGATGGTGAATCTTTAGTGTGGCATGTTTATTACCGTACTAAAAATAGAGTTCGTCTTTTACATTCTGCATCTTTGAAAAAAAATAATGATACTTCGTATCAATCGATTTTGGGACGAGCAAATCGTTACCATCACTGGCAAGATATTGTCAGATTTAAGAATTTAGGCATTTCAACTTATGATTTTGGCGGTTGGTATAGGGGAAGTACAGATCAGGAAAAATTAGGTATTAATCAATTTAAAGAAAAGTTTGGCGGAGAAGTTGTTAAGAATTTTAACTGTGTTTATGGGATTACTTTGAAGGGGAAATTATATTTACGTTTACTGAAGATATATATGAGTTTATCTCAATTATCTTTACTGCGTAGACCTCACTTTGTAGCTCACGCAGAGACGCAGCAAAAAGTTGAAATGCCGGTTTCTGACGAATTAAACTTTTCAAGGCAAGACGCGCACAGAGAGTGAGAAATGCAAAGCTTAGTTGATCGTTGGAAGAACCTGACAAATGGCTCTATCGATCGCCAAATTTTTGGTGCTGCGATGATAGTTGGTTTATTGACAGCCTTGGTTAAGGTGGCGGCTGTTGGTAAAGAATTGTTGGTTGCTCAAAGGTTTGGTACTGGAGACGATATAGATGCGTTTTTAATTGCTTTGCTGATTCCTTCTTTTATTATCAATGTCATCGCTGGTTCTTTTAATACTGCTCTCATACCTACTTATATGCAGGTTCGAGAGCAGGAAGGTACAAAAGCTGCTCAAAGGCTTTTTTGTGGAGCCACAATCAGCGGCTTGGGATTGCTATTAATCACAACAATATTGATGGTAATCCTAGCACCTTTGTATTTACCACGAATTGCAGCTGGATTTAGTCCTCAAAAGTTAGATCTGACTTTTCATTTGCTTTGCGCGATCGCACCTTTTATTCTCTTAAGTGGGATCGTTGTTATCTGGGGTGCTGTGTTGAATGCAGGAGAACGTTTTGCTTTAGCAGCATTCTCACCAATTATTACCCCAACTGTTACCGTCATATTACTTTTAATGCTCAAATCTTGGGGTATTTTCGCTTTAGCCGCTGGGTTAGTCTGCGGTGCAGTACTAGAAATAATTATCTTAGGAATAGCACTGCACCGACAAGGCATTTCTTGGCTTCCCAAATGGTATGGATTTGATACTAATCTACGTCAAGTTGTTCGCCAATATTTCCCCATGATTGCAGGGGGACTTTTAATGTGTAGTACAAATTTAGTGGATCAATCTATGGCAGCAATGTTGTTACCTGGTAGTGTAGCAGCACTCAATTACGGTAACAAAATAATTGCATTCCCCATGTCTCTAGCCACTACAGCATTGAGTACTGCTGTGATTCCCTATTTTTCCAAAATGATAGCTACTAACAATTGGGTAGGAACATGTCGCACACTTAAGCGATATATACAGATCATCTTTGTTACAACTACTTTATTGTCAGCATTCTTATTTATCTTTTCTGAATCTATAGTCCAAATACTCTTTCAAAGAGGTTCATTTACTGCTGATGACACTCATTTAGTAGCTAGAATCCAAAATTGTTTTGCTCTCCAAATTCCTTTTCATGTAGCAGGAATTTTAGTAGTACGCTTAATTTCAGCAATGCAAGCCAATCATATATTAATGTGGGCTTCGGCATACAATCTCATCAACAATATTGTTTTAAACTATTTATTTCTCCACTATTTTGGCGTTGTAGGTATCGCTTTATCAACAGCCTGCGTTTCTGCCTTAGCATTCTCATTTTTATCATACTTTGCTCATAAAAAGCTCAAAAAAAATTCTGCTATATTAACAAGCTAATTTCTATCTAACTCCTTTCTTAATGTCTATTCTCTGCGCCTCTGTGTGATTTTAAACATTCCCACAAATGAAAATAACATTAATCATTCATTCTCTTACCTATGGTGGTGCCGAACGTATTATATCAATCATGGCAAATTACTGGTCAGCCAAGGGATGGCAAATTACTCTACTAACATTTGATGACAATAAAATACCCGACTTCTTTTTAGACTTCCATGTAATTTACATTCCCTTGGGTATAGCTAAAAAATCTCCCAATACAATGATTGGCATTTGGAATAACTTAAAACGTATCCGAATACTACGAAATGCAATTATTAATAGCAACCCAGATGTTGTAATTAGCTTCATGTCTAAAATAAATATCAATAGTTTATTAGCAACGCGGTGGTTGAACATACCAGTAATAGTTTCTGAACGTAGTAACCCCGGAAAAAGTTCTTTAGGTTGGAATTGGCAACAACTACGGCAATGGACTTATTCATTTGCAGATAAAATTGTTTTTCAAACTCAGCGAGCAAGAGATTATTTCCCATTAAAACTGCAAAATAAGAGCAGTATTATCCCTAATATGGTTGTATTACCACCAATAAAAAAACAGTCATTAGATAAACTTTCAACAGAGCGATCGCTCATTGCTATGGGACGTTTTGTTCCAGAAAAAGGTTTTGATTTATTGCTACAAGCTTTTGCCAAAGTCAAAGATAATTATCCACAATGGACATTGACTATTTTAGGAGATGGAAAACTACGTCCAGAATTGGAATCTTTGTGTAAACAATTGGGATTAAGCGATCGCGTTTATTTTCCAGGAATGGTGAACAATACTTATGCTTTTTTGCAACAAGCAGAGTTGTTTATTATGTCTTCCAGATTTGAAGGCTTTCCCAATGCTATTTGTGAAGCAATGGCATGTGGATTACCAATTATATCCACAGATTGTCCTAGTGGTCCACGAGAGATTATTCGTGATGGGATAGATGGTATTTTGGTTCCCAATGAAGATGTTTCAGCATTAGCCATAGCAATGGAACGACTGATGTCTAACGAACAAGAACGCAAGTCTTTAGCTACTCGTGCGCCAGAAGTAACCGAACGATTTTGTGTCGAAAAAATTATGGGTATGTGGGAAGACGTGTTAGCTCAAGTTATTAATAATAGAACAAAATTTTCCATTAAACGCCAAATTGTATAGCCGTAGTCACACAGGTTAGGACATTTTGAAAGCATGGAAGCTAGGAATAGTAATACTTTTACCTCCTGCCTTCTGCCTTCTGCCTCCTGCTATAAATAATTAGCTATCTTGCAAAATTCATTCTTTTCATCTTCTGTGCAGGATACGGATATATTTTTTTCTAAAATTATAATGATTAATACAATGAATATCAGAAAATATCTTTACTTCAATTATGCTTATTCCCGAAAATACAATTTTCCTCAAATTTATAATAAATTTGCCAAAGAAAGTTTTTCAAATATCTCTTTTGATACCACTAAAGAATTGTTAACCAAACTCCTAATTCACTGCCATAAATATGTTCCATACTACGCTCAAGTAATGGATAATCTGTCTTATGAAGGAATTATTCAGCAAAATCCAGAGCGATATCTTTATCGATTACCAATTCTCACAAAAGATATTATCCGTGCCAATTTTGAACAACTAAAATCTCTAGATTTAGCACAACGCCAGTGGTATTTTAATACATCAGGTGGTTCAACAGGAGAACCAATTAAGTTAATTCAAGATGCTGAATACAACGACAAATCTACAGCAGTTAACTTACTCTATTCTTATTTAGTTGGACGGGAATTAGGGGAGCCAGAAGTACGTTTATGGGGTTCAGAAAAAGACGTTTTTGATGGCACGATGGGATGGAAAGCAAACTTTTTTAATTTTCTGAGAAATACTACATATATGAATGCCTTTCAGATGACCCCTGAAAGAATGAGATATTTTTTGAAATTCCTGAATACAAAACCACCAAAGTTAATTGTTGCCTACGCTCAAGCGATTTATGAATTAGCAAAATTTGCTGAAGATGAAAAAATTAAACTTGTTCCTCAAAAGGCGATCATAACTTCTGCCGGCACACTTTATGCTTGGATGCGGCAGAAGATTGAAACTGTATTTCAGTGTAAGGTATTTAATCGTTATGGTTCTAGAGAAGTCAGTGATGTAGCTTGTGAAAAACCAGGACAGCAAGGATTGTGGGTAGCTCCTTGGGGTAATTATATTGAGATTGTAGATGATGATAATAATCATGTGCCGGCAGGAGTTGAAGGTAATATTCTGATTACTTCTCTGACAAATTTTGCTATGCCGTTGATTCGTTATAAAATTGGCGATCGCGGCACTTTATCTCCTGAATATAAATCTGGACAAATACTACAGCAAGTTTCCGGTAGAAATGTTGATATTTTCAAAACTCAAGGTGGAACTTTAGTAGATGGTGAATATTTTACTCATCTTCTCTACTTCAAAGATTGGGTACATAAATTTCAAATTATTCAAAAAAGCTACTTAGAAATTACCATCAAGATTATTAAATCTAATTCTGATTATCTCACTGAAGAACTTGATGATATTATCGCCAAGTGCAAGCTGATGATGGGTAAAGATTGTGTAGTTAATTTTGAATTTGTCAATCATATTCCTGTAAATAACTCTGGTAAATATCGCTACACAATTTCCGAGGTGATTTAAATGAAAAAGAAAATTGTATTCCTGATTCGAGATTTGAATTATGGAGGAGCAGAAAGGCAATTAGTCACACTAGTAAAAGCTTTAAATAAAGAATATTTTGATATCACAGTTTTATGTTTTTACGCTGGTGGCTCATTATCTTTAGATAAAGAATTGAAAGATAATGGCATCCCAATAATTTATTTAGAAAAACAAGGACGTTGGCATTTATTTGGCTTCTTTTGGCGTCTTGTTCAGCATCTTCAGTGTATAGATCCTGATGTGTTGCATGGATATGGTGGAACACCAAATTTACTAACTATCTTTTTAAAACCGTTTTTTCCCTCAACTTATATGGTTTGGGGATTACGTAATTCTAATAGCGATTCTAATTTTTATGATTGGTTAGGGAATTTAATCTTTAAATTAGAGTGTATTTTATCCCATTTTGCCAACTTAATAGTTGTGAATTCTTATGCTGGTAGAACATACTATCTCACTCATGGATTCCCCATCAAGAAGATGATGGTAATTTCTAATGGTATTGATATCGAACTTTTTCAGCCTGACTTAGAAGCTAGAACAAAAGTGCGATCGCACTGGGGAATTTCGCAAGATACAATTTTGATTGGTTTAGTGGGACGACTAGATTTAAGAAAAGACCATCCGACATTTCTCAAAGCAGCAGCATTATTATGTGAAGAAAGCCAAAATGTGCATTTTGTTTGCGTAGGCAGTGGTTCAGAGAACTATGCACGGGAGTTAGATGAACTAGCTCATCAACTAGGCATTTCTGAAAAAGTTATCTGGGAAAAAGCGCGTGCAGATATGCCTGCAATCTACAACGCTTTAGATATTATTGCTTCTTCATCTTATACAGAAGGATTTCCCAATGTAATTGGAGAAGCGATGGCCTGCGGTGTTCCCTGTGTGGTGACAGATGTAGGTGATTCAGCTTTAATTGTTGCTAATCTGGATGTAATAGTACCTCCTAAAAATCCAGAAGCTCTGCAAACTGCGATTGAAAAATTAATAGAAAGAGTGAATATTAATGGTTGCGATCGCACTAAAATTCGACAGCGAATAGTTGACCATTTCTCAGTAGCTAAACTAGTCCTCAAAACCGAAGCTGCTTTACTTAGTTTATCCCATGAATCACTTTCTAAATAAAAAAATTGATTTACTGTTTTATTATCAATGTGCCCTAGCCTTAGGTGCTGTTTTTGCCTTTTTTACAGATATTAATTCGTATTTATATACATCAGGCATTGTTTCTCAACCTCCTTTATTTTGGATCTTAGGTTTTGCTGTAGCTTCTATTCCATTAATTCTTTCACAAGATAAGTACATACCACTATCTGTAATTATTTGGTGCTTTGGTTTTATTTTTGTCTCATTATTGTGGTTCGTACTATTTTCACCATCTGGAGAACTTGCTTTTGAAGAATTAAGAAAACGACTTTTAGCAGTGATTTTTATCATTGCAATGACACTAATCTTCTCTCGAAATCAGACAATCCATTACTTAGCTCAATGGGCAATATTTTTAGCAGTCTTAATAGCTGTATTTAATAACATTTACGAGTTTTTTAACCCTGCCGCATTTAGTTCATTAGGTAATGGTGGTCGCGCTACCGGATTTTACTTAAATCCGAACAGTAATGGCTGTGCCTTGATATTAGGGATGATTTTTAGTGTAAGTATATTACAGCCAATATATCGTTTACCTTTCGTGTCTATAGTCGGTTTTGGGGTTCTCTTGACATTTTCCCGAGGCGCTATTCTTGGCTGGTTAGTTACAGTTATTATTTTTACCATCGCCCGTATACTTCATTTGAACAAATTACTTTATTGGATTTTAGGAATAGGTATTTTCATTATTAGCTTAGGCTCACAATGGTGGGAAGAATTATTGCAAAATTTGAATTTGAATACCAATTCACTGGAAAGAATTGCATGGTTTCAAAATATCTCAACTTCTGATTCTGAAGATTCTGCTGATTCGCGCTTAGAAGTGGCTCAATTGGCTTGGCAAATGTTTACTAAACATCCCTTTTTCGGCAATGGAATTGGCTCAACTTTAACCTGGAACATAGAAATATCTACACACAATATTTACTTATATTATATGGCAGATCATGGAATTATCGGCGCTTTAATCTTACCTTTATTAGTATATGCAGTCACACAGCACGCTCGTGGAGAAACTAAATATATTGGCTTGGCTTTCGCTGCTTTTATTCTTCTCTGGGGACTATTTAGCCATAACGTTTTAGAGGAACGTTATATCCTCATCATGTTTTCATTCATGGCTGCGATGACTGGAGCGAGTCGGTTAGAGCAAAAGTTCAAATTAGGTTATCAATTATGAAAATTATTTATATCATTACCGGACTCTCCACTGGTGGTGCTGAAGTAATGCTTTATAAACTTCTTTCCAGGATAGATCGACAGCGTTTTCATCCAGTTGTTATTTCTTTAATGGATCGTGGTACATGGGGCGATCGCATTGCAAATTTAGGTATTCCTATTTACACCATTGATATGCAACCAGGAACGCTTAAACTAGTTAATATTTGGCGAATGATTCACATAGTAAATCAACTCAAACCAGACCTCATTCAAGGCTGGATGTATCATGGAAACTTAGCTGCACAATTTACCAAACTTTTTATATTCAGACAAGTACCTGTTTTATGGAATATACGTCATTCACTTCATTCTTTAGAATTAGAAAAACCAAGAACAACTACTATTATTAAACTATGTGCTAAATTTTCTGATTTGGCTACAAAAATTATTTATAACTCTCAAAATAGTTCTAAACAGCATGAAAAAATTGGCTATGTTTTTGATAAAAGTTGTGTAATTCCCAACGGTTTTGAAACAGAAAAATTTACACCATCAATAGAGGCTCGTCTCAGCGTCCGTTCAGAACTAAATACTCCTGAAAATGCTTTATTGATTGGCTTAATTGGTCGTTATCATCCCATAAAAGACCATTTTAATTTTCTTCAGGCTGCTGTATTATTACTTAAAAATTATTCCAACGTCCAATTTGTTCTTGCTGGCAATAAAGTTGATTGGGAAAATCATCTTTTATCCGAACTAATCCATGAATTAGGGCTTGTAAAACACATACATCTATTAGGTGAACGTCACGATGTGCCCCGTTTAACTGCTGCTTTTGATATCGCCTCTTCCTCTTCATCTGGAGAAGGTTTTCCCAATGTAATTGGTGAAGCTATGTCTTGTGGAGTTCCCTGTGTAGTCACAGATGTGGGAGACTCAGGCTGGATTATTGGTGATACTGGAAAAGTCGTCCCCCCAAGAAATCCAGAAGCATTAGCAAATGCTTGGCAAGCATTAATTGATATAGGAAAAGAGGGCAGAGAAAGCTTAGGAAAAGCAGCACGCGCAAGAGTCATCAAATGCTTTTCTTTAGACTCTATTGTGGGTGAATACGAGGCACTTTACGAGAATACAGCACTTTGCAAATAAATAAAGTTCACATCTTAATATCATAAATCTTGTGGGGTAAGCGTCTCGCCTGCCCTTGTATACCTCATGTAAATGAAATGTGCTGTATATTGTCTAAAAAAAGTGCAATAACTCAGGATTTAGAATAGTTAAAAATCAGATTCATCCAGCTATTCTCAATCGAAAATCCAAAATTGTCTCACTTCGTAGGCATAGTAACTTCCCAAATTCCTTGATCTCCACCATATTCCAAAACATAAATCTTATTACTGATAATTTCAGCATCAATAGGATTGCTGAAACCTTGGACAATGCGTCTGGCTTCAAGTTTATAGTTGGTAGTTCCTACTTTAGTCAAGTTTAAATGTAACAGATCTTGGCTGGGATCTTTAAAAGGGCCTGCTACTGTTTCGCCAACGGGGTCGCCTGGTGTCCAACCTAATACAAATCCATCTTTGTTGAATTCTGGACTCATTGCTCCTTGTATATCAAAAACTAAACCCAAAGGAGAACGGTGTGTTGTAAAAGTACTCAAACTTTGTCCAAGAACACTAGCATCTTTGATTTGGCCATTCTGAGGATCGCGGTAACTGTCTGCATCTGGCCCAAAATTAGGAATTGATTCAGTCAAGGTGATATTAGGCCGAGGCGGAAAAGTCGGATCGTTATAATAGTAGCCTTTTATAACTGCACTAAATTTGGGATTTAATAAACGATCATTAGCAGGATTGTAGTTGGGGTATTGTTGTGGATTATCTGTCCCACCTATACGCCAGGGAAAGCCGTAATGAAAACCCTGACGCAGCCAATTTAATTCTTCTGACATATCGCGGTCTGGGCCATTTTCTGCGCCAAATAAATCTCCATTAGGCGCAAAAGCCATATCAAAAGTATTGCGTATTCCTTCTGCAAAAATATAGCCAGCACTCTTTAAAGTTGCTCGATTGTTTGCAAGAAATAGATTTTGTCCATTAGTAGGAAGACGGATTATACAAGCCGTTAATCCTACTTCGCGAGTATTGGGATATAAACCGCCAGCAGTCTGAACTTCACCATGATCGGTACGAGAACCGCTATTGATATAAATAAAATTACCGTCTGCACTAACAACTACGCCGTTGAAACGATGGTCATAGGCTGTTTTGCTTTTAGGATATGCTGCACTCTTAGCTAAAACAGACCAAATGCGTTGTCCTGTATTTGAGTTAATTACACCTTTAACAATAACTGCTTTGGTCTGGTCATTTGCAACATTTCCATTGCCAACTAAATAAATAGTACCGTTAGGCCCAATGGCCATACCTTGAGTTTCACCTACCTTATGATTACTAAAATTGTAGACAAGTGTAGTAGTAGATGAAGCTAAATTCACTCGATAAATCTCACCATTGCGTTTGAGATAATAGAGAGTGTTGTTTCGTGGATCTTTTGCAATCCGAACAGAAGGAGAAATCGATTTTGTATTGACAATATTGCGGATCTTAATATCAGAACGCAGGGCTTCAGGTGCAGCATGAACTACAGTAGTTCCATAATTTAACAGGAATATTGTTAATAAAAGTGTTTTTGACCAAAAAAAGCAGCGTTCGAGAGCAAATTTAGTAAGAAATTTGCCTTTAGCTGGGTTGGATGATTTAGTACTATTCATGATTTTCTCCACAAACAAAGTCAGATAATTTTTTCTAAATCTTCTTAATCAAGTAAAAATTTTTAGAAAATATTGGAAAATTTATACCCATTTGCAAATGATTACAACAGATGGATTCACGAAACCCAAATACATAAATTCCGAATCCAAAATCAAAAATGCTATTATTCGTCCCTATGCCAAACTAACTTCTAAGGTATAAGGAACGGAGATGCTGTCACTTTCGCCGGAGAAAGTTCCACCATTTTGAGGAAAGAAAGCATATTTACTTACTGAAACAAAGTATGTCCCTGCACCTAATGAAGCGGTGATTAACGACCCAAAGTCTGATTCATTACCACTGTCATCATTAAATTGCAGCAAAGTGCCAGCATTGTTAAATAGACCGAGAACCGTATCATCAAGTGTCACCGTTTTGATAGTTACAGTTCTTGAACTTGCTATGGAAAATCTAAAAAAGTCAAAATCAGGATTATCTCCCGGTTGAACTGTTACTAATTCACCTGAAAGATTAACATCTGAGCCTGATGATAAGGAGCCTAATCTTTCAGCGCTGGATAGTGTATTGTTTGTAGCTTGTCCAGCATTTTCCTGCTCATAGAAAAGGAAGTCGTCACTATCAAGTCTGAGATTAGTTCTTCCTTGTACAATACCTACGATTTCATCTGGTTGTGTTCCCGGTTTGTCTAAGAATATTTGTGTGTTAGTTCCAACAACTTGCAGACGATAGTTCTGTAGAGATCCTTTGAGTTCAATTCGATCTTCACTAGAGTTGAAGTCAGTAATGGTGGCTAAGTCTCCAAAACCTGCATTGGTAGTGTTGTTATCGTCGTAGAAAACATTTGTAGCGTTTCCAAGGACAAATCTATCTACCCCAACCCCACCAGTCAAGGTATCAATTTCGCCTAATCCGAGTACAAGTGGACTACCAGGAAAAACACCAATCAGGATATCGTTTCCAGACCCCCCATTGAGTCTGTCATTACCAGGCCCGCCCTGTAGGCTATCATTGCCATCCTCACCATTGAGGATGTCATTGCCCAAATTACCGTCTAGCGTGTCATTCCCTGCTCTACCATTGAAAGTATTGTTAGCACTATTACCAAAGAGGAAGTTGTTAAGATTGTTACCTGTGCCATTGATGGCACTAGTTCCCGTCAGCGTCAGGTTCTCCAAATTCGCTACTAATGTGTAGCTGATAGAAGACCGGACGCTATCTGTGCCTGAATTAGCAGCTTCGGTAATAATATCACCAACATTGTCAATTATGTAAGTATCATTACCTAATCCTCCATTCAAAGTGTCAGTACTAGTGCCGCCATCAAGCGTATCGTTGCCATCTCCACCAATTAGGCTGTCGTTTCCCGTCCCACCAAAGAGATTATCGTTACCAGCTGCACCATTTAAGGTGTCGTTACCTGACGTACTATTGGCATTACCGCCATTAGCCCAACCATATATCGTGTCATTTCCCGAAGTCCCATTTCTGACATCAGAACCTGTCGTGCCGTAAATAACTGCCATATTTATTACTTCTCCTGAATTTTTAACTAATACCTAAGAGATTGTTTAGAAAGTCGTTTTGAATACTCGGCTTCTAGCTTTAAGGGAGTAGGAAGTAGGAAAAAGCAAAATCATACTTTTCAAACATCCTTTAAGTTCGGCATTAGTCAAATAACTCTTTATTAATTCGATGTAGATTACTTGCCATTTGCGTAATCCTAAATTTGGGCAACATTAATTCTTGATTTGATTAAGGATTTACAAATAAAAAATATCCAATTGCTGGTTCGAGGCTGGATCAAAATCTACACCTATGGTTAGAGGTGAAGGAGGCGATCGCCCTACAAAAAGATTGGATAATTTATTTCTTTTAACTCCTTTAACCGATTACGCAAATGGTAAGTAATTGGCAAAAAAATTTATTTATGTTGATTATTTTAGTAAATTTTCCTCATGCCATAATTATTAATTATCATGAGCGAAAGTATACATACACTGCTTTAACAAATCTTCAAAATGTCAATCTATACCATTTATAATAGATTCCCAGTAAATGTAAACCTTAATGAAGCTTTTTTTCAAAAAAACTATTTTTTTTAGTAAAACTTGTGATTTTTTTTCAATAAAAGCGTCATCCTAGTTAAGTTACGTATCAATACCAAATTTTTTGTAAACAAACTATTATTTTTGACTACAAAAAATACTTTTAGATTAAAGAAATATATTGAAAAACCGATAAGTTAAATTGATATATCGATCCAGAAAAGTTTTATCCTTAATAGCAGTTAAACTTTACATAAATTTTATCAACGCTTTTCAAAATACAGTTGCATGACTCTTAGAGAAAACTGCATGAAATGGTAAATTGATATTTCAGGCGTTTACTAATCTCCCAGTGTAAAATTTATCTCTCTCTTCAATAATCTTTGAATCAGGAGAAATTGAAATGTCTCTTGTAAACAAAAAGACAAAGCTTTGGAAGAAAATAAAACTTATCTTAGGCATATTGGGGACAGTATTTACTTTATTTGTTTGCTTAAATATTGCCTTATTAGCTAATAACTCATCATTAGGCGATCGCCCTTTTGTATGGGTGGCGTCAAATCTAGAAAGGATAAAGCAAAAAGACCCACCAGGAACTAAAACCGAGATTGATTTGTACGCAGCGCGTGGAGAATATGAACCTTTTCAGATAGGAATTCGCGCACCCAAGAGTGGTCTGAAAAATGTAAATGTTGTGGTTTCGGATTTGTCTGCTTCAAACAACCGAGTAATTTCCAATACAAACATCACACTCTATCGCGAACATTACGTTCGCGTTACTCATTCCAGCCCTAACAAAAAAGGTAGTACCAATCCATCTTTAGGTACTGGATGGTATGCCGATGGACTAATTCCGTTTATTAATCCTGAAAACAAAACAGATCTTAAAGGTGCTGAGTTAGATGCTGTTCCATTCAATTTGAAAGCCGGGAATAACCAACCTATTTGGGTAGACATTTTTGTGCCCCGCGACACTAAAGCTGGTGACTATCGAGGCACTTTTACTGTTAGTAGTGACCAAGGAGCGATCGCAGGTAAAATCCACCTGAAAGTTTGGAATTTTGAGTTGCCGATCAAACCATCGCTGAATTCTGAGTTCACATTTTATGAACATGAAGATAAAAGCGAGATGATAGAACTTCTCAAACATAAATTAATGCCTGATGCCCATTTTAATCCAGCAGATGAACCAGACTTAATGAAGCAATGGGGACTGCGTTCCCGGAGTCTTCCTTTTTGGAGTGGGGCTAATGTTAGTACTTGCAAAATGGCTCCAGCACCTTCTCTCAAAAAAATTAAAACTACTGCTGCTAAACATGAATCAGGTTTATTTCTCTACGCTAGATATGCTGATGAAATTGATAACTGCCCAAATTTAATTGAACCAGTAAAGGAATGGGCGCGAAATTTTCATCAAGCTGGAATTGCAACCGCTTTAGCAATGACTCCCACACCTGCGCTTTATGATGATGGTTCTGGAACCGGACGCACAGCTGTAGATATATGGATAGTATTACCAGAAGTCTATGATGAAGCTGCTGAGCGAATTACTGAAGTTTTGCAAAAAGGAGATAAAGTTTGGTCTTACAACGCTTTAGTACAAGACGGTTACTCTCCCAAATGGCAGATAGACTTTGAACCAATCAACTACAGAATTCATCCAGGTTTCATTAGCCAAAGCCTTGGACTGACGGGAATTTTATACTGGCGAGTTGACCTATGGACAAAAGACCCCTGGAAAGACATTCAAACTTATTTTCAGCAGAAATACAAACATTATTTTCCTGGTGAAGGCATGTTGTTTTATCCTGGGAAACAGGTAGGTATCAAAGGAGTTGTTCCTTCCATGAGGCTGAAGTGGCTTCGAGAAGGGGTAGAAGACTACGAGTATCTGGAAATACTTAAAAATAAAAATCGCCAAGAGTGGGCGCTGACATTAGCTCGGCGTGTGGGCCTTGACTGGAAGCACTGGACGCGGGATACAAATCTGCTGGAATCAGTCCGGCGACAGTTGGGTGAGGAAATACATAGACTCTCTTCTCAATAAATGATTGAGAAATTCATCATTACTTTGACTAAAATTTAGATATTTTTTAATATATCCAAGTGGATATATTTTTTTCGTGTATAGATATATTTTATACTTAGTTATTGTCTACACTATAAATATAAGATCCCAACTAACAACCAAAGCCAGATTTAGTTTCAAAAGGAATTAAAAATATGAACCCCCCAGAAGAATACATCAATCATAATTCATTCAAAGTAGAACAAGAAGGCTCGAATTCAGCAATCAACGATATGCAATTTAGTAATGGTATTAGCGAAAGCAGGAATTTAGAGAAAGTTAGAGAAATTCTTGTAGGGAATCAAATTCGAGATATGGAAAAAAGATTTACTCGCCTAGAAGAAAGGCTAATTCAAGAATTTGGTAACGTGCGAGATGAAAACAAAAAACGTTTAGATTCTTTAGAAAATTATGTTAGACAAGAAGTTGATTCCTTAACACAGCGCCTCAAAACTGAGCAGAAAGAACGGGATTCTCAGGTGAGAGCAGTTGCAGAAGAAAATAAAAATATAACTATAGCTCTGGAAAATAGGCTTTCTCAATTTGATGAACACAGTACTAATAGTCAACGAGAGTTACACGAGCAGATTCTCAACCAATCTAAAAGTTTACAAGATGATATTCAAAAAAAATCCCAGGAAATTTTAGCTTTACTAGAACGGGAAGTTCAAGAGCTTCGCAGAGAGAAAACAGACCGTTCCAATCTTGCGGCGATGTTTACAGAACTAGCCGTCCGCCTGAACGCAGAAAACAAGTCTTAAACTCAAAATTAAGAAACACAAAGTTGATTGTTTGATCGTCAGCGTAATTCTCCTGTTAACAATAAAATGTTACTTCATAACAATTGGGTATTGGGAGATTTCGGTAATGAGTGACTCTTCGATGAATCAAATACCAAAAGTATCTCCTGAAGGTTTAAAAAGCAACAGCCAAACCTCTGAAACCAAGGATGAATTAACTATACTCCGCAGTTTGCTGCTGGATATTGAGCCAACTAAACTTGAAAGACTTTATGAGCGACTAGAAAACCCCGAAATTCAAGCAGAAGACATTAGCAGTATGCTTCCAGAAGCTGTGATCCTGCGCTCAAAGCAAGATAAACAACTGGGAGAAGTAATGGTAACAACTGTTGAAGAAGCCATCCAAGCTTCTGTTAAACAAGACCATAATGTGCTTGCAGATGCATTATTTCCAGTTATTGGGCCAGCTACTCGCAAAGCGATTTCCGCTGCTCTTGAAGAAATGATGCAATCTATGAATCAAACCTTGGAACATAGCTTGTCTCCACAAAGTTTTCAGTGGAGATTAGAAGCCCAACGCACAGGAAAATCATTTGCGGAAATTGTGCTGCTACGGACACTAGTTTACCGAGTGGAACAAGTATTTCTGATTCATAAAGAATCTGGATTATTACTTCAACATTTAGTAACAAAGCAAGTTACGATTCAAGATCCAGATTTGGTAGCTGCTATGTTGACAGCCATCCAAGATTTTATTAAAGATTCGTTTAGTGTACAAAAAGGTGATGGCATAAAAAGTTTACGTTTTGGAGAAGTCACGATTTGGATTGAAGAGGGACCGCAAGCGTTAATAGCAGCTATGATTCGGGGAAATCCTCCCCAAGAATTAAGATTAGTTCTACAAGAAGCAATCGAAAAAATTCACCTCAAGTTTAGTAGAGAAATTAAAAACTTTGCCGGGGATACGGAACTATTTGAGCCAAGTAAACCCGATCTAGAAGCTTGCCTGGTAGTTCAGTATAAATCTGCCGCTAAAAAAAATTATACTTATGCTTGGATTCTCTTAAGTGTAATGGCGATCGCTTTTGGAACTTGGGGCTTTTTCACAATTAGAGAACAACTCCGGTGGCGAAACTATCTGCAAAAACTCAACTCTCAGCCAGGAATTGTTGTGATTAACTCCAAGCAAAGTTTTGGCAAATACTTTATCTGGGGAATGCGCGATCCTCTAGCAGTAGATCCTAATACACTCATACAACAAACAAATCTCAACCCCAAAACAATAATCAGCCAGTGGCAACCTTACTTGTCTTTGGAAACAGAATTTACTACCAAAAGAGTTAAAAAATTGTTACATCCGCCCCCAAGTGTATCACTAAAAGTTGATAAAAACGGTATTCTCAACGCCACAGGTTATGCATCTCGTCAATGGATTTTAGAAGCACATAAATTATGGTCTTTTATTCCCGGTATTACTCAATTTCAGGATAAAAATCTTGTAGAAATAGAACTTAGTCAATTGGAAGAATATAAAAAACAAATAGAACAAAAAATCTTGTTTTTTGTAGAAGGTACAGTTGAACTTAACTCTGGTGAAGTTAGTAAGCTACCTAATTTAACTCGATCAATACGGAATTTTTTGAATATTGCTAAGTATTTGGATAAAGACGTGCAAATTCAAATAATTGGACATACCAATAATACAGGAACAGAGCAAACAAATATGCTCCTCAGTCAAGCCCGCGCTGAAAAAATTTTATCTTATTTAAAATCCCAAGGAATCAATACAAAGCAATTTCAAATAATAGGTCTAAGTTCTAACCAACCTTTCCAGCCACAACTAACATCAGAATCTCAAAATGTTAGTAGTCGTCGAGTATCTTTTAGAGTATCTCTAGCTAATAAGTCTGACTAAAGTTATATCAATTTATTTATGGTTGTTCAGAAAAAAATTTGTATGATAGGTGCATTTGCTACAGGTAAAACTAGTTTAGTATCGAGGTTTGTTCACAGTATTTTTTCTGAAAAATACCACACCACTGTGGGTGTGAAAATTGATAAAAAAATTATAGAAATTCAAGAAAATAAAATAAATCTCATTCTTTGGGATCTTTACGGAGAAGACGAATTTCAAAAAGTGCGAATGTCTTATTTGCGGGGTTGCGCTGGTTATTTATTAGTCGCAGATGGTACGAGGCGTAATACTTTAGAAAAAGCTTTTGATCTACAAACAAGAGTAGAAAATGCCATAGGTAAGGTTCCATTTATTTTGGTGATGAATAAATACGATATTACAGATGAATGGGAAATTGAACCTGCTGAACTAGATGATGTAATAGAAAAGGGCTGGACTGTGATTAAAACAAGTGCCAAAAATGGACTCGGTGTAGAAGAAATTTTTCAAACTCTTGCTAAGAAAATCTTGGATTGTTAAATGTTAAATGTCCCTAATTCTGTGATTACCTATCTTATCAATTTTCTTACAGTAGAGCGTTCTCTTGCCTATCTGTTGGTGGACAAAGATGGTAGCTTATTGGATTGGGGAGGCAAGTTAGCAGAATATGGAATTACTAACCTCAGTAAAGGAGAAAATATCAAAGAGCAAGTTTGTTTTCTGGAGGGTTTACTACCACTGGATAATACTTCTGTATTCCTGCCATTTATCAAAACAGAGTATGGTAGTTGTGCAGATATTCATATGTTCCCCACAGAGGAAGGAGATTGGGTATTACTGTTAGATAGTAGCTGCAATGAAGACCACCTGTTCGCTACTCAACAAAAAGCTAATGAGTTTAGTCTTTTACAAGAAAAATTAAATCAATAGTTATATTAGTCACCTGAAATCAAAATTAATCACCCAAAATTTAAATTATGAATACATCTATTACAAATGATGTGCTGGCTGCTCTAAACATTTTAAGTTTAGAGTATATAAATACAGGCTTATTTAAAATTATTGCGAATACACCTGACTGGTTAAATCAATTTTGCGATCGTAAATTAACCTCAGGAATGAATATATCAATACCAGAGGAAAAATTTTGTTTTTTAAAAAACTTTTTAATTGATGCTGAAGAATTTTGGCTGAATAATAGGAGTAAAAAACTCAGTTCAGGTTTATGGACTGAAATAGATACAAATGGACAAGAATATCAGTTTGAAGCTTATGCAATTTTTGTAAATCATAGGAAAGTTTTATTGATTGAGCTTTTAGAAGAGAGTTATCAAGATAAGCAATATCTTATACAAAAAGGTAGAGAATACGAATTAATTTATTATCAATTACTCAAAGATAATCAAAAAAAAGATGTCTTGCTTCATTGTATTATGCATGATATAGCTGGGCAATTAAGTGCTATAAATGGCTGTTTATCACTACTAGAATATGAAAATTTAACACTCAAAGGTAAAGAATATTTAGAAGTTGGTAGACAGCAATGTTTCAAACAACAGAGTCTAATTAAAGATATTTTAGACATTTTTTCTACTGAAGTAATGTCATTGGAAAACTCTAATATCGATATTCAAGAATTACCTAATATTTTAAATTCTATACAAGAAGTAATTGAATTTTCAAAGCCTAGTTTTTCCCAAAAAAATATACAATTAGAGCTTGCTAACCAAATTGACACAACAATAGACTGGACAGTTATCGCAGAAAAATCTCGTTTAGATAGAGTGATTTCTAATCTAGTAGAAAATGCTTATCGCTACAGTGTTCAAGATTCTATTGTGACTATTAGTCTCCAGTTGGATGGAGAATATGTTTTAGTTAATGTAGACGATCGCGGTTCCGGCGTACCACCAGAACTAGTAAAAAGTTTATTTCAAAAGTTTTCCCAAGGCAAAGATAAATCCGGCAGAGCCGGTCTAGGTCTTTATTTTTGTAGAATCACACTAGAACGCTGGGGAGGTAGTATTGGTTATTTACCCCACCCGGAAGGTGGTTCTAGATTTTGGTTCCGCTTGCGAAGAAGGGCGATAAGGGGGTGAGGGAGATGAGGCAGATGAGGGAGACGGGGGGACACGGGGACGCGGGGACGCGGAGAATAATCAATGCCCCATGCCCCATGCCCAATACTATAAGTGTGAGGCAAGACCGATCGCTCCCCCTGCTAGCACTAACCAAGCAGAATTGATTTGGAACCGGAACACAGCGATCGCACTCACAATTGCCACAGTAATTGTTAACCAATCGACTAGGGCGGCTTGTCCTAATGTGTAGGTCACTCCTGCCATTAATCCTAGAGAAGCGGCATTCACACCATCTAAAAATCCACTTGCCCAAGGAGATTGACGCAACTTAGAAACCCAAGGATTAACTACCCACACGAGTACAAAAGCTGGTAAGAAAATACCAATTGTACCAGCGATCGCTCCAGCATTTCCCGCTAACAAATAGCCAATAAATGTTGCAGTCGTGAAAACAGGCCCTGGTGTAAATTGCCCGATGGCCACGGCATCTAAAAGCTGCTGTGACGTAAGCCACTGGTTGCGCTCAACTAATTCTCTTTGCAAAAATGCTAGCAATACGTAACCACTGCCATAGAGAACACAGCCGATCTTGAGAAAGAAGAAAAAGACACTAATCCAACTAACTGATGTGACTGCTGCTGTACTACCAACCTGAGCCAAAACACCTGAAAATGGCAATAGGAATGCTCCCGTTATGTTTCCTCTGCTTTGCCAATTCTTCAGTAGCATCACAACAACACCTAGCAAAATCAGCACCAAAATTTCATTCAGTCCAGCAAAGTAGGCAGCGATCGCCGCTATCCCTGCAATAATTGTTGGTGCATCTTTGGCTGCCTTTTTACCTAGATTCCACACAGCCTGAAGCACGATCGCAATAATTACAGGTTTAATTCCATAGAGCAACCATTCCACCTGGGGAACAGTTTGATAGCGAGCATAAATGGCAGCTAATGTCCAAACGATGAGCATCGCAGGCAAAATAAAGCAACTTCCCGCAACCAGTAAACCACGCCATCCGGCTCGTTCGTAGCCAATATGAATTGCTAATTCCGTTGAGTTGGGGCCTGGAATCAAATTCGTAATCCCCAGTAAATCTAGTAGTTTCTCCCGGCTCATCCACTGACGGCGATTCACCACTTCATTGTCCATCATGGCAATATGGGCAGCAGGACCACCAAAGGCGATCGTCCCCAATCGCAAAAACACCATTGCCAGTTCCGTTAATCGCTGCTTCTGCTGTTTGGGAGTCAGATTATTATCGGATTTCTGGATATCCTCAGCTTCCTGAGTCACTGTGATTTTCCTGATTTAATGATGTTGATAGCATTAATATATCGAATTTCGATATCGTAAATCTATATATTAGAAGTTAATTCATGCTACCATGCCGTTGACAATTAAATACGGTAAATCAATCGATTTTATGGAGTATATATGAGTGATATTAAAAAGGTGAGCGATAAGTATTCCGCAGGTGGACAGCCAACCCCAGAAACGCTAAAACAGCTTGTAGATGAGGGTTATAAGTCTGTGGTGAATTTGCGCTCGGTTGATGAAGCTGGAGCATTAGCAGACGAACAGCAGCAGGCTCAAGCTGTAGGGCTTGAATATATTAACGTTCCACTCAAGTCAAGCCAAGCCAACGCCAACTCGACTGCAAAAGTTCTCTCAGAACTACAGCAATTGCCGACTCCTGTATATTTTCATTGTGGTGCAGGCGGACGAGCCAGCGCCTTAGCGCTCATTGCCTTTGCAACTCAACATCAGCTCAACCGCGAACAAGTTTTAGCAAAAGCAAAGGAACTTGACATCAATCCAGATCAAGCTCATCTCAAACAGTTTTTAGAAAATCTGAACTAGGGCATTGGGAGTTAGGAGTTAGGAGTTATTATTCTCCCCTCCGCTCCCCACTCACCACTACTCTTCAAACAATTCGCCAAATAATTCACGTACCTTTTCTTTGGCATCTTCTAACGTCATTTTTCCTAAATCGGTAGCTCGGTATAGGCGTCGGTTCTGTCGCCCAGATCTTTCCTCAACTGAATATAGATATCCCTTACGCTCCATATCGTGCAGCATTGGGTATAGTGTTCCCGCGCTGAGTTTATAGCCGTGACGTGCCAATTCTTCAATAATGCCCAGCCCAAAAATTGGCTCCTGAACTGCATGATGAAGAATGTGAAGTCGAATTAAGCTTGAGTAAAACTCTCTTCCATCCATTGGGCAAGGCTTTTGCAACACTTATATCATTTTGAATTTTAGATTTTGGATTGGGAATAGGCTTAGCGAATCTGGGTTTAATAAATCCATCTATGGTAATTATTTTACAAATTGCTATTAGAGTTTCATTTTCACCTATATCGGGCTGAGTGTTGTTGGGTTTTCCCACAGATACCCTGCACGGATGTCAGCATCGACACTAACGTGGGTAATTTTGGACGTACTTCATCATACACGGCGTTCGAGTAGCATCTATGCAATAACTTCTGCTGAGGACATAAAGAAAGCACAGAATCAGCGTACAGATTTTTCCTAAATTCAATATAAATTCTATATAAGAATAACTACTTGTAGACAATTCCGTAGATGTGGTTATGTCTTTTTATTTGTAGGAACTGCGCCAATTTGGCATGACTCAAACAACAAAACAGTGCTACAAAATTGAGATAGAAATCAAAAATAAACAATAGCTACTATTTGGAATCAGCTAAAACAGATATTGATTGCACAATTCCTTAATTTGTCATCTTAGATCGTTTGCCATTAGCCAAAAAATTTTATAAAAGACAAACGACTAATGACTAATGACTAATGACTAATGACTAATGACTAATGACATATTCTAAATATACTCCTGTTGAGATATGAGCAACCGCATTGCAGTTATTGGCCTTGGCTACGTTGGTCTACCTGTTGCCTTGGCATTTGCTAAAAAATTTCCTCAAACGATTGGGTTTGATATCAATTTAGAAAAAGTTAAAAGTTTAAAGCAAGGCATCGATCACACAAATCAAATCTCCAGCGATGAGTTAATAAATTCTAGTCTAATCATTACTTCAGAAGTCTACGATTTAGTAGACGCAAACTTTTTTGTAATTGCCGTACCAACGCCAGTTGACGGCAACCATAATCCTGATTTGAGTGTGCTAATTAAAGCTTCTGAACTCGTTGGCAAAGTATTACAACCTGGAGCGATCGTAGTGTATGAGTCTACAGTTTATCCAGGAGTAACAGAAGATATCTGCAAAACAACTTTGGCTAAAGTATCAGGCTTGCAACCGGGTGTTGATTTCAAGCTGGGTTATTCTCCAGAACGGATAAATCCGGGTGACAAGGCTCATACACTGGAAAAGATCGTCAAAGTAGTAGCTGGGGAAGATGCAGAAACTCTAGAACGAGTTGCAAGTGTCTACACAGCTATTATCGATGCCGGTGTTTATCGCACGTCCTCAATTAAAGTAGCTGAGGCTGCCAAAGTCATTGAGAATACTCAGCGAGACTTAAATATTGCTTTGATGAACGAACTCGCGTTAATATGCGATCGCCTTGGTATCCGCACCCATGATGTTTTGGCAGCTGCCGGCACCAAATGGAACTTTTTGCCATTCACTCCAGGACTTGTTGGTGGTCACTGCATTGGGGTTGACCCTTACTATCTAACTACCAAAGCAGAAGAATTGGGATATCATCCCCAAGTCATCCTAGCTGGTCGTCGAATTAACGACAGTATGGGTACTTACCTTGGTCAACGTTTTGTCAAACTCCTAGTTGAAGCGAACCTGTCGATTAAACAGGCACGGGTAGGAATTCTCGGCCTTACCTTCAAAGAAAATGTACCCGATATTCGCAATAGTCGGATACCAGATATGGTGAAGGAGTTGCAGCAATTTGGTATTGAACCACTCTTACACGATCCTCTGGTAGATCGTGATGAAGCACAGCAAGAATATGGGATTGATTTAGTCGATTGGCATAACCTGTCTGATTTAGATGGGGTAATACTTGCAGTCAGTCATCAAGCTTATTTAAATATGCCTTGCGAACAACTTCTTAACTGTTTGCGTCCAGGTGGTGTACTGATGGATATCAAATCCATTTTCAGCCAAGCTACACTACCACCCCATATTCATTACTGGAGCTTATAGGAGAAACATCATGGTCAAGGTTTTAGTGACTGGTGCTGCTGGTTTTATTGGATTTCACCTCAGCCAACGTCTATTGACCAGAGGCGACAAAGTTGTTGGTCTGGATAACCTCAATGATTACTACGATGTCTTCCTGAAAAAAGACCGTTTAGCTCAATTACAGGAAAGACCGGGTTTTAGTTTTTATCAACTGGACTTGGAAGACTCGGCAGCTATAGCCGAACTCTTTGCCGAACAACGCTTTGATGTGGTGGTCAACTTAGCAGCACAGGCTGGCGTTCGATACTCCATCAAGAACCCTCATGCCTATATAAACAGTAATTTAGTCGGCTTTATTAACATCCTGGAAGGTTGTCGTCATTCAGGCGTTCAGCACTTAGTATTTGCTTCTTCTAGTTCTGTTTATGGCGCTAATACTAAAATGCCTTTTTCTGTTCACGACAATGTAGACCATCCAGTTAGTTTATATGCTGCTACTAAAAAAGCTAACGAATTAATGGCTCATAGCTATAGCCACTTATATGGTCTACCAACAACTGGACTCCGCTTTTTTACTGTCTATGGGCCGTGGGGTCGTCCCGATATGGCGCTGTTTTTGTTCACTAAAGCAATTTTGGCAAAACAACCAATTGATGTGTTTAATTACGGGAAAATGCGCCGAGATTTTACTTATATTGACGACATTGTAGAAGGTGTTGTGCGAGTGATGGATAAAATTCCTGAGCCAAATATCGGTTGGTCAGGAAATGCACCCGACCCAGGAACGAGTAAAGCTGCTTATAAAATTTACAACATAGGTAATAATCAACCAGTTGAATTAATGCGCTTTATCGAAGTACTGGAAAATTGTTTGGGAATAAAAGCACAAAAAAATCTGCTACCTCTGCAACCAGGTGATGTCCCCGTTACATATGCGGATGTTGATGATTTAGTCAAGGATGTAGGCTTTAAGCCCAGCACGCCTATTGAAGTAGGAATTCAACGTTTTGTAGCTTGGTATTGTTCTTATTATCAAAAAGCGAGTAATCGGGTAAACCAAAATGCTTGGGTGAGGGTAGGGAATAGGGAATAGGGAGTGGGGAGTGGAGAATAAGGAGTAGGGAATAATGAAAATACTGCATATTTGTGCAATTGGAGGCACTGTTGAGGCACTTTTACGGCCTCAAATTGATTATTTTTTGTCTCAGAATCTATCAGTTGAAATAGCTTGTTCTCCAGGTTCTGAAGTTGAAAAGCTACAACAACAGGGTTATATAATTCACCCAATTCAAATTGACCGCCGGATTTCTCCTGTTAGAAATTTGAGAAGTATTTATCAATTAACACAATTAATGAGGCAGAATCATTATGACCTTGTTCACGTACATACTCCTATTGCTGCTGTCTTAGGTCGCATTGCTGCTAAGCTAGCTGGTGTCAAAAAAATTGTCTATACTGCTCACGGTTTCCCATTTCACGATCAGTCCTCACCCAGTGAATATCGTTTTTATTTTACTGTTGAGAAACTGGCTGCTTTGATAACTAATTTGATTCTTACCCAAAATTATGAAGATATCGCCACTGCCAAAAAATTAAATCTTTGTCCGCCGATAAAATTGCGTTATTTAGGTAACGGTGTAGATGTTAATCGCTTCCAACGCGATCGCCTCAATCCCACTCATCAAATTGAATTACGCAAATCCTTAGGTATACCTGAATATACCGACTTAATTATTGGGACAATTGGACGCATAACTTATAAAAAAGGGAGTGGATATTTAATTGAAGCCGTAGCCAAACTACTCCCTTATTTTCCGAATTTACAAGTTTTAGTAATTGGCTCTCAACTTAGTAGTGACCCTGAACCTTTCCAAAAGCAATTAATTCAAAAGATTCATGATTTGGGAATTAAAAAAAATGTTATTTTGACAGGAGAACGTCAAGATATACCAGAACTTTTAGGTTTATTAGATATCTTCACTTTGCCTACATTTACTCATGAAGGATTACCGCGCTCTATTCTTGAGGCAATGTCAATGGGTTTACCAGTTGTCGCTACAGATATTCGTGGTTGTCGAGAAGCAGTAATTCATGGAAAAACAGGTTTAATTGTACCACCTAAAAATAGTGAAAAATTAGCTGAAGCTTTGGGTGTACTATTGTCTAACTATCAATTACGACAAAGTTATGGTAAAGCTAGTCGCGAACGTGTAGAAGTTGATTATGATGAAGAATTAGTTTTTAAACGGCTGAATAAGTACTATCAAGATTTAGGAATTTATTGAGGATAAAAGCAAAAATAAAATCCTTAATAATTCTCTCTGTGTTCTCTGCGTCGCGCCAGTTGCTACCCTGCGGGAACGCTAAGAGCGAACAAGTCGGGTAACCGCAAGGGCGCACTGGCTTCTCTGTGGTTCGTTAAAAAAAAACCAGGCAGAGAGAAGAAATGAGAGATATTTTGAGACCGGAGGGTGTATTGATGAATGGTAAGAATTTTGAAGGTGTTGATTTCAAAAGGTATAGCAGATTAATTAAAGTTATATTGGATAGAGTTGTGGCAGCGATCGCCTTAATTTTTCTTTCTCCTTTACTCGTGGGTGTAGCGATCGCTATTTATTTCCACATGGGTTATCCAGTTATTTTTACTCAACCTCGTCCCGGTAAAAATGCTCGGATTTTTAACTTTTACAAATTCCGCACGATGACCAATGAATGCGATACCAAAGGTAATCTTCTTGCTGATGAAAAACGCCTCACAGCCTTTGGTAAATTCTTGCGTCAAACCAGTCTTGATGAATTACCTCAACTTTGGAACGTCCTGAAAGGAGACATGAGTTTTGTTGGCCCTCGTCCATTATTAGTAAAGTATCTTGACCGCTATACACCTGAACAAGCACGTCGTCATGAAGTGAAGCCGGGTATTACTGGCTGGGCACAAGTTAATGGTCGTCGCACATTAGATCGGTTTTGGCATAAAAAATTTGAGTTGGATGTTTCGTATATCGATCGCTGGAGTTTGTGGCTTGATTTGAAGATTTTATTTATGACTGTATGGCAAGTAATTCAGCGAAAAAGTATCAGCCAGGAAGGTCATGTTACATCCGAGGAATTCACAGGTCAATAACCGTTTTGATCGGTAATAGAAGTACAGGAAGTGAAAAAGCATGAGTCTTCAACAGATGCGAGATGTATCAGCTGCGGTGTTAACTTCAATGACAGAAGAAGAATGCGCCGATTGGTATCGCAAACGGGGAACGCATGTGATTCGCCATCGCGATCGCTACTGGAAGGAAACAATTCGGGGCTTTTATCAGCCGTTGCATTGGTTAGCACGTTTGAGTGTCCAAGAAGCAAACTCTCCAACCCCACTATCTTGGGGATTCCAAACAACATTATCTGAAGTTGACGCAATAGCAGCTAACGCCTCAATGCCAATTCATTGGTTACCCAATTTGGAAAACTATGATTTCCAGAGTATGACATCAAATCGCCGAAATCAGCTGCGAAAGTGTTACAAGCGAGTCAATATCGTGCATTTGGATAAACCCACGCTTTTGCAGCAGCAGGGATATGAAGTCTTTATGTCAGCATTGAAGCGAACAGCTTATCGTCAAATACCTGCAAAAAAAGACTATTTAAGGGGACTTGCTGGTCGTACTAACCCTGAGAGGCGGTTGATTCTTGCAGGTGTCAACGGTGAGCAGCTTCTCGGCTACATTACAGGACACGCCGTAAACAGCACTGCTTACATTGATGAAGTAATCATTGCTAGTGAGGCATTGTCTACCAATATTGGTACGGGATTGCTATTTGAATTTGCACAAGTCTGTCGTCGGTCTGGGTTAATTCGTGAGCTTGTTAACGGTCTGCACTCACGAGAAGATGAAAACCTCTGTGTCTTCAAAGAAGGAATGGGTTTTCAAGTAAAGCATATTCCTGCAAAGGTGCAGATGAACCCCATTATTGAGCAATTCATCCAGTGGCGATATCCACATAAGTATTATCGCCTGGTTGGTCGTCAGTTGCCATCGCACCAGATTTTCACCAGTACTCAAAATACAAACAGTAAATGAGTATGAGTTTTCAACAAATGCGAGATGTATCCGAAGCAGTGCTGACTTCAATGACAGAAGAAGAATTCGCCAATTGGCGCTGCAAGGAAGGCGCAAAGGTTGTCTTTCATCGTGGGTGCTATTGGGAAGAACGACGTTTTGGTTTCTATCAGCCAATCCATTTGTTAGCCCGTTTACAGATTCAACAGGCAACTCGTCCGATGCAACTATGCTGGGGATTCCAAGCATCATTGTGTGAGAATGACGCCGTAAGTGCTAACGGGTCAATCCCTATTCATTTATTGTCTAACGTTAAAGACTACGATTTGTATAGCGTAAACAAGAACAGCAGACAAAACATCCGCAAAAATCGCCATCTGTTTAACATTGTGGAGTTAACTGATACACAGTTGCTACAAGAGCAGGGATATGATGTTTTTCTCTCAGCGATGACACGAACGCGATCGAAACCATTGCTTTCTAAAGAGAAATATATGGTGAATCTTTTGAACTATGTTGTACCTAAACGTCGGCTGATTATTGCAGGAATTAGTGATAAAAAGCTTTGTGGTTATGTCACCGGATATGCTATCAATGGTACTGCATATGGAGAGGATCTCTACATCAGCACTGAAGCATCAAAGAACAATATGAGTAGAATATTGGTTTTTGAGTTTGTGCAAGTTTGCCGTCGTTCTGGTGGAATCTATGAATTTGCTATCGGCCAGCACTGGCGAGAAAAACCAGGAATAGTTGAATTCAAAGAAGGAATGGGCTTTCCCATCGCATATATACCCACCAAAGTGCAGATAAATCCGGTCGCTGAGCAATTTATCCGTTGGAAGTATCCACATAAATATTATCGGTTAACTGGGCACGATTGATATTCAAAAAACACTGTT
Organism: Nostoc sp. CCY 9925; assembly: GCF_963920935.1. Classification (NCBI taxonomy): domain Bacteria; kingdom Bacillati; phylum Cyanobacteriota; class Cyanophyceae; order Nostocales; family Nostocaceae; genus Nostoc; species Nostoc sp. CCY 9925. The sequence goes on from NZ_CAWUDO010000050.1 coordinate 35,971, forward strand.
CAGTTAAAAGATGTGAATTGAACTAGATATTGAATATAGGAGAACTCAATGGATTATAAAATAGTTAGTTTGTCAGATCCATTGTGGCTGGAAATTTTAAAAAAGTTAAATCATGATATTTATCATCTGCCAGAATATGTAGATTTAGAAGCTAAAAGAATTCGAGCTATTCCTGAAGCTATATTAATTTTTGAAAATGACAAAATATTGTTTTTGCCTTATTTATTGCGCTGTGTAAATAATTTATTTGAGACGAACATTGAAATTCCATTGATTTGGGATATTGTATCTCCCTATGGTTACCCTGGAATTTTATTGAGTCAAGCCGCGGCGAATACACCAGAATTTTTGCAATTGGCAGTAAATCAGTTAATATTGGGATTGCGCGATCGCCAAATTTGTTCAGCATTTTTAAGGCTACACCCAATACTCAATCAAGGATTAAATGAAGTTTTACCACTTGAATTATGTCAAGTAAGTGGAGAAACTGTGTCGATAGATTTAAGCCTATCAACATCAGAAATTTTGCATCAAACTAGACCAGAGCATCGCAATCATATCAATAGATGTAAACGCAATGGTTTTACTGCCAGAATGGTTAGATTGGAAGAATATATAGATAAATTTATAAATATATATCATGAAACTATGAATCGCGTAGAAGCAAATAAATATTTTTATTTTGACGATAATTATTTTCAGAATTTAGCAAATTTGAATAAAAATATTTACCTATGCCTCATAGAGTTGAATAATCAAATTGGTTGTGCTGGAATATTTACCGAATGCTGTGAAATAGTTCAATACCATCTGGGAGGAACAAAAAGTGAGTTTTTGAAACAAGCTCCTAGTAAGTTAATGTTTGATTACGTTAGATTTTGGGCTAAAGAACGCGGAAATAAATTTTTGCATTTAGGTGGTGGTGTTGGCTCAGCTAAAGATAGTCTCTACAATTTCAAAGCAGGGTTTTCTAAACAAAGACATCTATTTTTGACACTACGCTTAATTACAGACGCAGAAAAATATGATTCTTTAGTTGAATTACGAGCAAAATCTTTAAAAACTGAACCAAAAAATTTATTTGAGTCCAATTTTTTTCCTGCCTATCGTTCTTTGAATTGAGTGAAAACTGGCAAATCTGCGAGTCAATCGATAGCAAACAGATTCAGGTAATGTGCATGAATAAACCAATTCTGCTTTCAACACCCCACATGGGCGATCGCGAACTAGAATTAGTGAAAGAAGCTTTTGAAACAAACTGGATTGCTCCTGTTGGCCCCCATGTTGACGCTTTTGAGGAAGAGTTTTGTCAAGTAACTAATGCTAGATATGGTGTTGCTGTGAGTTCAGGTACAGCAGCTTTACATTTAGCTTTACAATTAGTTGGTGTTGAAGCTGGGGATGAAGTTTTTTGCTCTACCTTAACGTTTATTGCTAGCGCTAACCCAATTGTTTATTTAGGAGCAAAACCAGTATTTATTGATAGCGATCGCAATTCCTGGAACATGAACCCTGAATTGTTAGCAGAAGCACTAGATCGCCGTGCCAAAAAAGGCAAATTACCTAAAGCGGTTGTACTTGTACATTTATATGGTCAAAGTGCAGATATCGATCCAATTTTGCAGGCTTGTAATCAGTATGATATTCCTTTAATTGAAGATGCTGCTGAAGCTTTGGGAGCTAACTATAAAGGACGTTCTTTGGGAACTTTTGGACGCATTGGTATTTACTCGTTTAATGGTAATAAAATTATTACTACTTCTGGCGGTGGGATGTTAGTGTGTGAGGATTTAGAATTAGTTGAAAAGGCACGTTTTTTAGCAACCCAAGCACGCGATCGCGCTCCTCATTACCAACATTCTGAAATTGGTTATAACTATCGTCTCAGTAATATTCTAGCTGGTATTGGTCGCGGTCAATTGGCTGTTTTAAATGAGCGAGTAGCAGCTAGACGACGTAACTTTGAAATTTATTACCAAACGCTGAAAAACTTACCAGGAATAGAATTTATGCCAGAAGCTAATTATGGATATGCTACTCGCTGGCTGACCTGCATAACAATAGATTCTGAGGCTTTTGGCACAAATCGAGAACAACTCCGCCTAGCACTTATTGAACAGCAAATTGAATCTCGTCCTGTCTGGAAACCTTTGCATATGCAGCCTATTTTTGCTGAGTGTGAATGTCTTGGTGGTGCCGTGGCGGAAGATTTATTTGCACGCGGTCTTTGCTTACCTTCTGGGTCTAATCTCACAGATGAGGATTTAGAAATAGTAATTAGTCAAATTCAAATAGTCCATTATCAAAGCGTAAGAAATAAACCAAAACTGCTCAATTCTTCACTTGTAGTAATTTAGATAAAAAGTTACAAATAAATACTCAAGTTTTTCTTTGAATTTTTGCTGCTTTCTGTCAATTGGACACCAATCTTACTTTTTAATTTTGACTCTTAATTACTGAATTCACATTTATCAATAATACAAAATTGCCATAGATGGGTTCATATAACTCAATACGCTTGCTTGGGTTAAGTATTTTTCTATTCTCTTTACGTCTACGTTAAAAAATTAACTTTGATAAAGAGTTTTAGTCTTAACTGAACCGCATTGTTAACCCAGATGGCAATTCTCAATCCCAAATAATATAACTTGCAATTATTTTATGAAAATACAAGAATCTTCTGCAAATTTCGATAACTATGGGCAAGTCCTAAAACGTCGTTGGCTTGCTGCTTTAAGTGCTTTTGTATGTGTATTTGTAATCTTACAGGTAGCTACATTTTTTAAAAAACCTTATTATTTAGCAGAGGGAAAACTAAAATTCCAAAGAATAAATACTACTTCTTCTTTAACAGGATTAGGAACAGAAATTGGTAAATTGGAACCATTAGTTGATGATAAAAGTAACCCTATGAATACAGAAGCAGAAGTTATTCGTTCTAACCCAGTTGTCAAAAATACTATAACTAGACTCAATCTCAAAGACAGTAAAAATAGAGAATTAAAACCAACACAATTTCTGCAAAAATTTACAGTAAAGGAAATTAAAGGAGCCGATATTTTAAATATTTCCTATAAAGATACAAACCCAAAAATAGCTGCACAGGTTGTCAATACCCTTATAGATGTATATTTAGAATACAATGTATCCGCTCATAGAAATCAAGCTGCAACTGCTCGCAAGTTTATAGAAAAACAACTGCCAAATGCAGAATTGGTGGTTAGACAAGCAGAAGCAGAACTAGCAGTATTCAAAGAAAGAAATAAAATTATCTCCTTACAAGAAGAAGCAAATAAATCACTAGAACTCATCACAGAATTACAACAGCAAATTAGTGAAGTTCAATCTAAATTTGCTGATGCTGAGGCACAAACTCAAGCAATCAAAAAACAATTAAGAATGAACTCTGAGCAAGCTGTAGTTATGACTTCTCTTAGTCAAACCTCAGGGGTACAAGATATTCTTAAAGAAATCCAACAGTTAGAATCACAATTGGCTGCTAAACGAACTGTTTTTCAGGATAATCATCCACAAATTATTGATTTGGTATATAAATTACAATCTTTAAACGAGTTACTACAACAACGGGTAAAAAACGTTGTAGGAGTAGATTCAGTACAACTAAATAATAATTTTCAGCTAGGAGAGTTGCAACAGCAACTTTCTGCAAAACTTGTAGATTTAGAATCAAATCGTTTGGGTTTAGCCAGCCAAATCACTACTTTATCTAACTTACAAGCTGCTTATAAACAACGCTTGAACAATCTACCAAGATTAGAACAACAACAGCGACAATTAGAACGTAAAGTACAAGCTGCACAATCTACCTATTCACTTTTACTACAAAAGCTGCAAGAAAGCCGAATTGCGGAAAATCAAAGTTTAGGTAATGCCAGCATGATATCCGCAGCTGAAGTTCCGGAAGAATCAATTTCTTCTCCAATGTTTTTGTATTTGAGTACAGGTCTATTGTCTAGTTTAGCAGCTTTGGCAATTGTATATATTCTGGAAAAAATAGATAAATCTATTAAGACTACTGACCAGGCAAAGCAATTATTGAATTTTACTTTACTAGGGGTTATTCCTGCTTTCAATAAGTCGAATAACTATCTCCGGGGCAATGAAGAAATGGAGTTATATAGTAAAAGACTTATGGTTCGAGATGCACCGCGATCGGCTATTAATGAAGCATACCGGATGTTGCGGGCAAATCTTAAGTTTATGAGTGCTGATAAGGAACTAAAAGTTATAGTTATCACTAGTTCTGTACCCAGAGAAGGCAAATCCACAGTTGCAGCTAATTTAGCTATCACAATGGCTCAAATGGAGCGAAAAGTCTTACTAGTAGATGCGGATATGCGCCGTCCTGTTCAGCATAAAATTTGGGAATTAATTAATAATGAAGGTCTGAGCAATTTAATTGTTGGACAAGGTGAAATTAGTACAGCTATCAAACAAGTAATGGATAATTTGTATGTTCTCACTTGTGGAGTTATACCACCTAATCCAGGTTCTCTTCTGGACTCAAAAAAAATGGCCACATTAATTCAAACTTTCTCTATTTACTACGATTTCGTAATTATTGATGCTCCATCATTGAACGTTGCGGCTGATGCTGCTACTCTAGGGCAAATGGCTGACGGTGTATTATTTGTCGTTCGTCCGGGAGTAGTTGATTGTGTTAGTGCCACTATTGCAAAAGAGCTTTTAGAAAAATCTGGTCAGAATGTCTTGGGACAGGTTGTAAACGCAGTTATTCCCCAGCATGAACGCTACAGTTATTATTACTCAAATGAAGAAAAAAATGAAGAATTCAGAAACCATAAATCAGGTGACAGAATTAAGTTGCCTGGTTCATAATTCAGAACCAACTAACATTCTGAATTTTGCCAGTTTTTATAGTAATGATGAACAATTAAATCAATTTAGTTTAGTATCCAACAACGAGAACGAAAATAAATATAATCAGTTAAACGCTACTTTCAGCTACCCGGCCATTGTCAACATTACAGCCAGAAGAAACTGTGCATCTCAATTTGGAGATATTGGTGAGTTTGTAATTACCCGTAATGGTGATACGACTCAAGATTTAATAGTGAAGTACAGCATCCAGGGAACAGCTGAGTATGGAGTAGATTATCAGCCAATTGCTAATTTTGCGATCTTTCCATCTGGGGTAAATGAGGTAGCAATTCTCATCCAACCTCAAAAAAGCAACTCTCAGGCTACAAAAATAATCTTATTAAAATTAGAAAATTTACCCAATAGCAATCAATATATGCTCGGAGCAAATTTTCATGCAGTGGTGAATATTCTTGGTTAATGTACTTGTTGCTCTTGCAAAATTAAATAATCTTAATTTTACTTGCAGCTTTAGTAGCTTTTTCCCTAGCTTCTTGGACATTCACACCTTTTGCTAAAGCTACTCCCATTCGCCGATATGGATGGGCATTAGGTTTACCAAATAATTTGATATCTACATTTTTCTCTGACAAAGCATCAGCTACACCAGCAAAAGCAATAGAATCAGATTTTTCTGAAGCTAAAATTACCGCACTAGCTGATGCTCCTAATTGTTCTATATGAGGAATTGGCAAGTTTAAAATAGCTCGTAAATGTAATTCAAATTCGTTGAGATTTTGAGAAATTAATGTCACCATACCTGTATCATGAGGTCTGGGAGAAAGTTCAGAAAAAATTACTTCATCTTTAGTAATGAAAAACTCAACACCAAAAATTCCGGCTCCTCCTAAAGCGTCAGTGACTTTGATGGCTATTTCTTGGGCTTTTAATATCTTGTCTTCCGAAATTTCTGCGGGTTGCCACGATTCTTGATAATCGCCTCTTTCTTGACGATGCCCAATCGGAGGACAGAAAATTGTTGGGGCACTCCACTGCTTAATAGTCAGTAAAGTTATCTCAATTTCAAAATTAATAAATTCTTCTACAATTACTTTTTGACTGTCACCTCTAGAATTAGCGATCGCATAATTCCAAGCTCTTTCTACTTCGGTCTTATTCTGCACTACAGACTGACCTTTTCCAGATGATGACATCACGGGTTTCACAACATTAGGAAATCCAATTTTATTAGAAACAGCAATCAATTCTTGTAGACTTACTGCATAACCATATTTAGCTGTTCTGATGCCTAATTCTTGATGTGCTAGTTCCCTAATTCTATCCCGGTTCATTGTATAATTAGTAGCAGCCGCCGTTGGGATAACTGTAATTCCTCGCTGCTCAAATTCCATCAGCTTTTCTGTTCTGATTGCTTCAATTTCTGGTATGATAAAATCTGGCTGATGCTTAGCAACTATAGCTTCTAAATCATCGCCACTGAGCATAGAAATCACTTCAAAACAATCAGCAACTTGCATCGCTGGAGCATTAGGGTAACGATCAACAGCAATCACATAATTACCAAGACGCTGAGCAGCGATCGTAAATTCTTTGCCTAGTTCCCCAGAACCAAGCAACATCAATTTTTGGGGCAGTTTAATACTCATTAACTTATCCAAGTCAATCTCAATCTCATAATTTTATAACTTTTTGTATTTTAATTATCTTTTTCTCAAGATACATCTATGAACAGGAGTTCGCAATAGGGGATGAAGACATCTATTCCCCACTTACCACTTACCATTCTTTTTTTTAAGCTAGTTAAACATAGCTCCGCGCAGCTGTAAATCTTGGCGTTGCAGATGAGTTAAACCAGTATTTACATCAAGCTGACACCGATCGACTAAAGTATCTAACCAAATAGTCTCATTCAAAGTTGCACCTCTCAAATCTGCATTTGTCAAATCAGCTTTTGTCAAATTTGCGAATAAAAGGTTGGCATTAACTAAACTGCTACCTTGCAAATTTGCCGCTGAGAAGTTTGCCCGAATGAAGTTTAGTTCATCTAAAATTAAACCAGATAAATCTGCTTCTTGAAGATTAGGAAATTTTAGGCGGCTTGGATATTTTAAAAATCGCGTCATACAAATTATATTTGCTTCGTTGAGGCGTATCTTAGTTAAAAACTCATAACGAGCTATGCCTAATTGCTTGAGAATTTGCAGACGTTGTAGAGAGCTTTTTTCTAAAAACTGGATGGCTATATGACGTAGTTCTTCAGCAGAAGGATCTAGCATGATTTTCGGATTCCCGTAGTAGTTGCGCTGATTAACAATTTCCAATTATTTAATGAAATTACTGCTACAGATAGATGAATAAAGCTGTATATCTATAGACTAAAACAGCAGATTTATTTATCGCCAATATTTTGGATAATCCTATAATTTTCGATGTATATAACTAATAATATAGCAAAAAAAAGAACCCCGACTTCTAAAAGAAATCAGGGATCTAATGTGTGTAAATTACAGCAGATTTAATATTCGCTAATTACACAAAAATTGCTCTAATATTATGTCTGGTTAATTAGTTATGATTCCCACAGTCATTGCACCCCACCCCTTAATCCCCTCCCCGCAGGCGGGGAGGGGAGACAAAGCGCAGCTTTAGCGGGGTGGGATTCTTCGGATTTAATAAGTAATCAAGCGGACACGATATAAAATCGAGGTATCAAGCCTATTTTCCTTCAAGATTCTGAATTATACTGTATCAAATTAACGTCCTGCTAACAATGCTTTGGTAGCAGATTCGCCTGCTAATCTCACTTGTTTTGTTAACTGGAAGTTCAACAATGCAAGAACACTCAACTGGCCTAGGAATGCCATAAAAATTGTTGTTGCCCCAGAGTATTGTATTGCTGACCAAGGAAAAGTTGAAAACAGCCATATAGTGGGGTGCTCCCACGAAGACATGCCAAGAATTTCTAAAATTCCCGGTGGGAGAAACATTACTCCACCAATAGTTCCAATTGCCCAGAAAGAACGTTTGGGAGTTTTGAATAAAAGTATCAATTGAGCGATGGTAGCATAAATCAAAATCATGCTAATAGACAAAGCTAAGGCTAAAAGTAATTTCAACCTGTCAACATTGTCGCTCGCCCAATTTGGGCTATGGTCTGTATTAAAAGCAGATGTAAGTGAAATCCAAACTACCCAAGGGATACTAACAATTATAAGATTAATGGCGATCGCCACTAATGCAGGACTTTTTTCGCTTGAAATTAAATCCCACCAAATACTCTTGTTGCTAGCTTGATGTCGATATCTTGCCCAATCTTGTACAGCTTGACGATGAGGTGTAAGAATTGCAATCAAACTGACAAGCAAGCCCACGTTGTATAATGCCATCAAAGCAAAATTTCGCTCAACCTGTCGATCTAAATCGAAAACTTTGTCCCAATATTGCAACGTAAATCCCCACATCATCACCTGGGAAAAAGCTACTATTATATAACTTTGTCCCTTGCTTATCACTGAGGCTTGGGGATTACGAAAACAACGTCTGAGGGCTTTGAAAATACCGTAAGTACACACTCCGTAGTTGAACAAATGGAAGCCAACAACACTTACAACGCTTGTTCCCAATGGTATATAGAAAAACTCCAAGTTCTTCAGAGGAGAACCATTGTTGATACGGAACAAGTTTGGAAACAGATAATTGGTTACATCCCAAGGATTAAAAAGTCTTAACCAAGCACCTGAATTATTTAAACTATTGCTATAAGACGACGCTATTATCATCGTCATAAACAAGAAAAATAAGACAGAACCACTACCTAACCACGGCTGAAAACCACTGAACCAGCGACTAACTAATCCAAAGAGTAACGCAGTACTGTAGAAGAAAAGACAGCTACTAACAACAATAGCGTAGTAACTAAGAATGTAACTAAAAGCTATGTTGGCGGAATGTCCAGCCCACAAATGTAAAGGAAGGGCTAGTAAGACTATGAGATAAATAAAACTTGGAACTCCTAGCAATTTGCCAGCCAAGATACTTGTTTCTGATTGGGGACTCAGACGAATAAAATTCAACGTACCGCGACGTTCTTCTTTGGCTAAATCATTAATAAGTAAATAAGTTCCTGCAACTAATAGTGTAAATACAAAAATTACACTCAAAGAAAGGAATATATACTCCCAATGGTCTCGCCACCATAACTGCCAATCAATTTGGTTTTCAGGGCAAAAATTATTGGAGAAGAAATTATTGAGTTCATTAATTATAGATTGATTTGATTGCTGATAAGCTTCTCTTTGCCGTTGCTCGTATATATTACGCAAACCACAGTATGTGCCAGTTAGCGAATATTTTTCATCAGGAAATTCGCGAAGCTGATATAAAAAAACTACTAGTTGTAATAGTAGGGAAGTTGCAACAGCGATCGCCACATTAAAAAATTTCAGGCGTCCTTTTAATTCCCGCAATAGTTGGGGATTTGCATCGCCGATTTTGTCTATCAAATTGAGCATCATAGGAAAAAAATCTCCAAAAATTGGGAGTGATAGCTATTGACCAATGATTCCTTGATGGTACAGAACAAGCGGATTTATCCGTGGGGTCAATCCAAAATTCAAAATCTAAAATTGTCTAACGAATCAAGATGCTTGTTTGTGGCCTAGTTTTAAGAAAATAGTTTCTAAGTCTTCTTGCGTGCAGTGGAAATCACTCAAAGGAATGCCTGTTTGAATGAGCGATCGCAATAATTCAGCACAATCTTCCTGCGTTCCTGAAAAATTCACCCGCACACTGTTTTTTCCTGGTATCACCTCCCACTGTTCTATTAAAGGATGATGCTTCAATTCACTTAAAAGTGCCTCTATTTTTCCCAAAGTAGATAACACAATTTGTTGGTGTGAAAGACGTTGATAAAGTTGCTGTAGGGAAGTACTTTCTACCAAAAAGCCAAGTTCCATAATTCCTACGGAAGTACACAATTCCGCTAAATCGCTGAGAACGTGGGAAGAAATTAATATAGTCATCCCAGCTTCTCGTAAAGCCTTGATGATTTCACGGAACTGCATTCTCGCAATGGGGTCAAGCCCAGAAACAGGCTCATCTAGTAATAGTAAAATCGGTTCGTGGATAATGGTTCGCGCTAAACTCAAACGCTGTTTCATCCCTCGTGAGAGAGTAGAAATCATGCTGTGGCGTTTGTTACCAAGTTGGATTAATTCTAAAACTTCATGTAGCCGTTGGGTGCGGCGTGGTTCCCGCAAGCGATACAAACGCGCAAAATAATCTAGGTAATCCCAGACTGTCAAATCCTCATACAGTGGATAGTCATCAGGTAAATAACCAAGACGACGCTTGAGTTTCGGGTTACTCTTATCGCGTAAAAGGCGATCGCCATTAATATAAATCTCACCCGTAGTTGGTTCCTCAGCAGTCGCCAACATCCGGATGAGAGTTGTTTTACCTGCACCATTCGGGCCAATTAATCCATAGACTTCACCTACCTGGATTTCTAAATCAACGTCATTGACAGCAACGTGTCGGTCAAATTGCTTAGTTAGTCCACGGGTACAAATTGCTAATTCTTTTACCATCGCTGCTGGGGGTGCGGCTTGTGATTAACAGTTAAGCTAACCTTTTTCTACAGCATTTGTCAGGCTTGTTTCGGAAATTGAAACTGGCTTTTTCAAAAATTTGTGACATTAAAAAGTAGGTAAGGTATATGCCCTAACTACTTTTTAATTCTTATTCAGATATTTAGCAAAGATTTGCAAATGAAACTTGACTTTTTACTTTATTGTCAAGTTATTTCCGATAGTGGTGGGATAACATTACTAATCCCATTACCAGATGAACCGCTAATGGCATAACGGTATTCGGGAATTGGATACCCAGCTTCACCGAAGGTTTCACGTATAGTTTTATTAGTGTCGAAGTAAACCTGCCAGTAGTGGTCATTATTGCAATAAGGACGTACTGCTAGTACAGGGCCTGCAAAATTAAAATCCAGAATTTCTATGTCCGGTGCTGGATTTTGGAGAACATTTGGAATTTGGCTAATTTTCGCTTTCAAAAGTGCGATCGCTTCGTTATGTTTCACGTCATGATGGATTTGAGCCACCAGATCAACCCTACGGTAAGGATTTGCAGAAAAATTCTGGATATTATCAGCAAATATCTTGTTATTTGCCACAATCGTCAACACGTTATCGGGTGTATTGATATTGCTTGTGAACAGTCCAATTTCTGTAACAGTGCCCGTAACACCTGCTGCTGTGATGAAATCACCAACTTTGAAGGGTCGAAAAACGATTAAAAATGCGCCCGCTGCAAAGTTCGCCAGTAATCCCCCCCATGCTGCGCCAATTGCCACACCAGCGGCGGCTAGCAGCGCGGCAAAGGAAGTTGTTTCAATGCCGAAAAAGCCAAGAATTGCCACAATTAGAACAATTCTCAGCGTTACGCCAATGATATTCAGAAGATAATTAATCAGTGTCGGATCGACTTGTTGGCTTCGGAAAGCACGTCGCAGTAGCTTTAATCCAAAATCAATCAAGCGTTGAACAATCAGCCACAGAGCGATCGCACCTAAAATTTTCAGTCCAAACTGAGTTAAAAGTTGACTAGCAACTTGACTAATCTGCCTGAAATCCATAATTTTTTGTTTGTGAATTATTAAACACAATCAACATACAAGAAATTGCATCAAAACCACGTTTCAATACTTTTTTTTAATTTTTATTTGACTGTGCCTTGAAAATAGGGAGTAGGGAAAAGAAATTTTTATTGCTTCTTTTGAGTCCAACTCATGGAGTCTCTTGAGGAAATAGGCGATCGGCTTGCGATAAATGATCAACAAACTCAAACACCAAGCTGACTAATTTGTGGCAATTCCCAAACTTTGAGAAATATAGTAGTTGCCAGGTGGATTGGGAGATCAACCTAGCATAAAACCCGCACACAAAAAGAGTTTCAAGCTTGTTGCCTATTGCCTATTGCCTATTGCCTGCTATAAAACAACAAAGGGCAAGAAATTTGACTCACCCTTTGATTTCGTTTATTCACTCATCACAGAAGTACAAGCTTGAGCTTCCTGCCAAAGTTTGTGCAAAAAGAACTCAGCGCGATCGCTCATTGTGGTGACAAACACACCCGCAGCATCCTCAGAACTATCTGATAGCCAAGAACCCCGCAAGGTGACTTCCACATATTCGGAATCGCAGACAGACAGAGCAATAATTTCTCTGTCATCTCTTTTCACCTCAGCCTTCAACACTTCTACTCCCCGTAAATCAACAGGAAGCAAAAAGGAAGCTGTACTGGGTTCAACGGTCAGAGTTTGCCCGACTCGCAGTGCCAAAATCACTCGTTGCGCTACCCATTCTTCTAGCGACAGAGTGATAAATTCTAAATAAAAGCTGCTTTCAGTGTAAGTTAATTTCAGCATTCCTTATGCTCTCCTGTTATTCCAGGTTTGCTTGCACATTTATCCAAAACTCTTCAGCCTGTATATCGCGGTATCAGATAATCTAGCGTTAGATGTTTGCTGCTACCGCAATCTTGGTAAATGCAATCCTGTTGTGGTAAGACTTTCCGCCAATTAACTGCTGGAACTTTCCACATCCGCTCCCAACTTGAATGAGTGAATTTGCCATTCACTTTCCGTAGTAAGACCCAGTGCTGTAGTTTGTTTTCTTACCAAAAAAACAATCGCCCGCTTGATATTGATCCGACATAGTGGTAAATAATTCTGATAAAACATCACTACGGATTGCTCTAACACTTGCCTTGCAGTCGTCACAGCTTAACTCCTTATAAAAAACCCCCGCTTCTTGTTTGCCTGAAGCGGGGGTTGGAAATTGACCGAAAAACTTTCTGGTCTTATATCGGTACAGTATTCCTTCGCCTGTACCCCCCGCTTTCTTCATCTAGTTGTGGTTTTGCAATCAGCCAACTAATGCTCAGATATCTAAACTCATCATTACCCTCTGTGATTTGCCCATGATTTCGGCTACTACCGCCCATAAATAAATACTCCACTCCCACAGCAGCTGATTCCCAATCGGCTCGGCAATTGGTAGCGCATAAGGAAGTAGAGATGGGGTAAATGGATTTCACAGAAAATTTCACCTATTGAACATTCCTTTAAACATACTACACTTGTATTACTATCCTGTCTATACCTTTAAGGAGAAAAACTCATGCATACAATCGCTCGCACCCCAACCACCGATATGGAAGTTACCAGCATCCGTCTAGAACGCGAACTTAAAGATAAACTCAAAGAAATCGCTGGCAATCAGGGATATCAAGCTCTGATCCGAGATATTCTTTGGAATTATGTCCAGCAAAAATCAGGTGAGTGGAAGCCGCGATTTTCCCGAGCCGATATTCGAGCTAGCATAGCCGCCACAGCCCAGCAAGAAGAACGCTGTGTACTCACAGGTCAACTAATTCAACCCCAACAGCCTATGTTGTTAGGACTGACGAGGAATGGGGATATGGTTCCTCTAAGTGTCGAAAGTTTGGCTGGATAGTCTTATATCCAGGCGAGTGCAGCTCGGTTATTTTGACTAAAATAATTGGGCTGCATTCAAAATTAATTTAGCTCTATTTTCTCCGATGGTTCAATACATTGTTAAAACTTATAGTTTATTTATTTAAGTTTATTTATAATTATAATTGGAAAGTTGGTAATGGATAACTGCCAATGGCTAATAATTTTTTCCCAATTACCAAACCAAAAGCGATACCTGCCTAATATGCACCGAGAGTTTACTGAAAACCCTGCGCGATCGCTCTGAAAAAAGAGAAGCGTAGCGATCGCCCTTACGTGTTCTCGCAAATTACCATTAAAGATCCCATCTTGTAGAAAGCACTTTGCCTCTAGATTCCACTTCGCTCTATTAGGCATGAGAGCTTTAGGATAGTTTATAGTCTATTTTTCAAGCTTTAGCTTTTCTATATCTTTTTGACACTAACACAGAGTCAAGGACAGCTTGTAAATATACTAAAATTTCAATAATTTTTACAAAAAACTGAAAAATAGTTAAGTAATATTACGGTTAAAACTACTGGTAGTCGTGGTTTGATTCCAGAGAAATTACGGTTTATGTATACTTACAGACAGGATATTCTAAGTCAAAGTTAGTAAATCATATCAATATAAAGAAAGCAAAAATAATCTGGCCAAGGGATTTTAGCATATTTTAACTATCTAAGTATCCATGTAGCAATTTGCTTAATATATTTGGAAACTTGGCCATCTGACATAGAAAAGGGCTATAACAGGTGAGAGAAAGTATTCATACAAAATTTGTCAATTACCAGGGTAAAGCAACACAACTAACGGTGAACAATATGCCAAAAGGTTGGGTGCAAAAACAGTGGATTTATTATCCAAGGGCGTGCCAAAAATGAAAAAGCCTTTATCGTCGCCGCCACATTACTTAAATGACGTCGATCGACTACAACCTTACCAAGTCAAGCTGATGCAGCATCAGGAAGAACCAGCCCGCCAGTTGGTACAGAAGATCAACCAAATCATTGCTAATAGCTCGGCAACGGCATTGATGCTGCAAGATATTGCCCGATTGCTAGGAGTTACTTTTCAAGTAGATTGCTGCTGCTTGGTTTCAGTAACAGGTGAGATCTCCGATGAACCAACTGCTACTAATTGGTGTGCTGATGAGTATTTAGGGTTACCACACCCAGAAGAGATATTTTCGATGGAACAGTTGCTGATGCACTCCCCAGTGCTGCAATGTGCTGCTGAACCATTGACTATTGAAGACATTTCCATCATTCAAAACAGTCTGGTAATTGGGTGTCAATATCTGCCACTACCGATAAAAGCAGTTTTGGCAATTCCTACCCGATTTGGTGGCAATAACAATGGAGTAATTTGTCTGATTAAATTCCAACCATATGATTGGAGTGAATCGGAAAAACAACTGCTCAAAGAAGTAGAGTCATCTTGCGCGATCGCTTTTTCTCGAGTCGCACAAACCCAGCTAATTGCTAGTCAAGAACAGGATTTGCAAAAAAGCAAGCACCATCAAAACTTGATCAAGCAATTAACTATATTAAGTCGCAGTAACTTGGAGCTTAATCAAATGTTCCAAGTAGTTATTGCCTCTACTGCTGAATCTCTACAGGCAGATCGGGGTTTCCTGATCCTGTTGAAATATACAGATCCACTATTTAGGACTCAAGCGAAGAAACAAATTCCCAAAGCCAAAGCTACGGTAGTTGGTGAATGGACAAAGGCAACACAAAATTCCCGCACCAGTAAACCAGAGATCTTAAATCAGTCTTTTTCGCTTTCTGAGTGTGGTTTATGCCAGCGTGCTTTCATAGATTCTGGAAAACCAGTAATTTTCGATGATTATACAGCCCAAAACGATATCTCCTGTGCTGTTCCATTATTTGCAGTAGAGGAATTGCCCGCGGTACTGTTAATGCCATTAGAAAGTCAAGGTAAAATCTTAGGGTTTTTGGTATTACAGCAATCTTTTACTCGCAGTTGGCAGCCAGCAGAATTAAATCTTGTGGAAATGGTTTGCGCTCAAGTGAGTAATGCCATCATCCAGGCACAGACTTTGCGCCAAGTGCAAACTTTGGTAGATGAGCGAACAGCAAAACTACAGAGCAGTCTGGAACTTCAAGCAAAATTGCATGAAAGAACCCGGCAATATGTTGAGCAGTTGCGGCAGCTTAACGAACTCAAAGATGAATTTTTGAGTAATATGAGCGATCGCCTACGCTACCCCCTGACAAACATGCTATTGTCAATTCGCAACTTACGTTTCCCAGGAATAACACCAGAGCGTCAGGTGAGATATCTGGATATCCTAGAGCAGGAATGTACAAAAGAAATTAACTTAATTAATGACTTGTTGACACTCCAGAAGCTAGAGTCGCCTCACGAAGCTCCGCAATTAGAAACTATAGATTTAAATACCAGAATCCAGCATATAGCGGCATCTTTTGAGAAAAAACTTGCCGATAAGGGATTAAATATTTCCTTAGATTTACCACAAGAGTCGCTAAGACTGCAAACTGAACTAGAAAGTTTTGACCGCATTCTCCAAGAATTGCTCACCAATGCTTGTAAATACTCAGAGCATGATACTATAGTTCACCTACAAGCCTTTCATCAAGTCGATGAACAAATAGATCGAGTTATCATGAAGGTGAGGAACATCGGACGTGCTATTTCTGAAGAAGAAGCGACCTACATTTTTGACAAGTTCCGTCGCGGAAAAGGGCGCTGGACTCCAGGAACGGGCTTGGGACTTGCTTTAGTCAAGTCTTTAGTGCAGCATCTCAATGGGGCGATCGCAGTTGAAAGTCTACCAATACTAGATTCTCAACAGAGCGAAATTTGCTTCACCCTGACTCTGCCGCAATTTTCTGACGAAAGCAAACCATAATTCGGAAAGTGACTCAAGAATACAACACAACAGAGAACCTCGATTTCCAGTCCTCCACTGATGACAATAACTTAGAAGCTGATTTGTCTGCTGATGCACTTGCTTTATTGGCTAAAGTTGAAGTTCAAATTGAGAAACTAGCACAGCGGCAACGGCAAATCAGTGCTAAAGTTCAAATTCCCCAGCCAGTGGAACAAATTTGGAAGGTTCTGACTGATTATGAAGCCTTAGCTGACTTCATTCCCAACCTTGCCAAAAGCCGTCTCATGGAGCACCCTGACGGCGGTATTCGACTCGAACAGGTAGGCTCCCAGCGTTTTTTAAATCTCAACTTTTGTGCGCGGGTAGTTTTAGACCTGGAAGAATACTTTCCTAAAGAAATTAATTTCCGCATGGTAGAAGGAGATTTTAAAGGTTTCTCTGGTAGCTGGTGCTTAGAGCCTTATTCCCTTGGCGAGCATATAGGAACCAATCTCTGCTACACAATTCAAGTTTGGCCTAAGCTCACTATGCCAGTGTCAATTATTGAAAACCGCCTGAGTAAAGATTTGCGGTTAAATCTTATGGCTATTTACCAACGTGTAGAAGAAATAGCCAGTCAAAAAAGTTGAGTTTCAGTAATCTATCATTCAGAGTTGACTCTGAGTGATAGTTATTACTAACAATTCTTCTCAAAAACATTTTTACTTTTTGATTTTTAGTACCCCCAGGGGAATTCGAATCCCCGTTACCTCCGTGAAAGGGAGGTGTCCTAGGCCTCTAGACGATGGGGGCATCAGACTCAGACCTTTTATAAATTAACGAATTTTCTGAGGTATGTCAATAGTTTTTGCCAAAAAAAGTTGGTGGCGGCTAAACTGGGTGGAGGCGAAAGTTTGAACAGATATGGATACACAAAAAAAAGTCCGTAGGCGCTTGTCCAGCTTTGGGCACAGTGGCTCAACATCCAGGGCTGCCAATTCTAGTGGATGCCTAAATAGAAAAAACGCAAAATTCCCCAAAGGAGAAAGGGTATGATGTTGTACCCTGTAGAGTTAATACCTACAGTTTTTTTACAAAAGATTTTGAAATAAATGGCTCAAAATCTACAACATGGAAGCATCTTTTGAAATCACTCTCCAGATGGCGATCGCTGTCCTGGCAGGTATTAGTGCCCAAGTCTTGGCTGCCTACCTGCGAGTACCCAGCATCGTCTTGTTATTGCTGTTGGGCATCTTGTTTGGCTCTGATGGTCTAGGACTGTTGCACCCCAATCTGTTAGGCACTGGACTGGAAGTTATTGTCGCCCTAGCAACGGCAATCATTTTGTTTGAAGGTGGACTGAATTTAGATCTGCGAGAGTTAGGCAGAGTTTCAGTCAGCCTACAATTGCTCGTCACTCTTGGAACTCTAATCACACTGCTTGGTGGGAGTATGGCTGCTCACTGGCTGGGTGAATTTCCTTGGAACATAGCTTTTCTCTACGCTTCCATAGTCGTGGTTACAGGCCCGACTGTCGTTGGTCCCCTACTCAAACAAATTAATGTAGACCGACAGGTGGCAACACTCTTAGAAGGCGAAGGAGTTTTAATTGACCCTGTAGGAGCAATCCTGGCTTTCGTTGTCCTCGACACGATTTTGAACGGCGATGCTCAGCCAATCAATGCGATCGTTGGTCTACTGATGCGGTTGGGTGTTGGTGCGGCAATTGGCGGCGCTGGCGGTTATCTGATGAGTTTGATTTTCAAACGCGCCAGTTTTTTATCATTCGAGCTGAAAAACTTAGTGGTGCTGGCGATACTTTGGAGCCTGTTTACCTTATCGCAAATGATCCGCAGTGAATCGGGAGTAATGACGACAGTAGTCGCCGGAGCGGTGTTTGCTAACTCCTCAGTTCCAGAAGAACGTCTGTTAAGAAGCTTTAAAGGTCAGCTGACAATTCTCAGCGTTTCCGTACTGTTCATCCTATTAGCAGCTGACCTATCCATCGCCAGTGTATTTGCTTTGGGCTGGGGTAGTTTACTCACTGTTTTGGTACTAATGTTCGTCGTTCGCCCAATTAATATCCTGTTCTGTACGTGGAACAGTGACCTAAACTGGCGGCAGAAATTGTTTTTGAGTTGGGTTGCTCCGAGAGGAATTGTTTCCGC
This sequence comes from Nostoc sp. CCY 9925, assembly GCF_963920935.1. Classification (NCBI taxonomy): domain Bacteria; kingdom Bacillati; phylum Cyanobacteriota; class Cyanophyceae; order Nostocales; family Nostocaceae; genus Nostoc; species Nostoc sp. CCY 9925. The sequence continues at coordinate 54,392 of NZ_CAWUDO010000050.1, forward strand.
GTCCGTTGCTTCTCTATTTGCGATTTTGCTAACACAGCGGGGTATTAATGGCGGCGACTCCATCAAAGCTCTAGTCTTCCTGACAATTATCATGACTGTCGTCTGCCAAGGACTAACGGCTGGCTGGGTTGCTAGGTTTCTACAAATTACCTCGAAAGATGCAACTGGGGCAGTAATTGTAGGTTGTAATCCTTTGAGTCTTTTGATTGCCCGATTCTTTCAAGAACGGGGGGAAAATGTCGTGATGATTGATACTGACCCCCAATGTCTTCTGCAAGCCGAGTCCCAAAATCTCCGGGTGATTGCTAGTAGTGCCTTAGATGCGGCTGTTTTGGAAGAAGCTGGACTTGCCTCGATGGGTACTTTTTTGGCAATGACAAGTAATGGTGAGGTGAATTTTGTTTTGGCTCAACGAGCAGCTGAGGAGTTTAATCCGCCGCGTGTGTTAGCAGTTTTTCCCCGTGACCCCCAAGCGAGTAGCTCGGTCAATCATAAAGTTAATCAAGCTTTTATCCCAGATTTAGCAATTAAGACTTGGAATGAATATCTCAATGATGGGCGAGTCAAGTTAGGGACAACTACACTTAATGAGTCGGAATTTTCCACTCAACACGATCGCATTCAAGAGAAAATTCGGACTGGGGTATTAATACCGCTATTGGTAGAACGAGAAGAACGTTTACAGGTAATGCCAGCGAACCAAGAGTGGGAAATTGGCGATCGCATTATCTACCTCTTGCATGACCCCAGGCCTAGCCTTTTAAAACGCTTATCCGGTGTCACCCAATCCACTCCCCTATCTCTAGAAAAGTTACCAGAAGTTGAAGACCTAGCCCTGGCACAATTATCTCCACTTTCTACTACTGAGAGTGCTGGGAGATGAGGGAAGAGGAAGAGGGGCAGGGGGCAGGGAGCAGGGGAGAAGCTCCTCCCCTCTGCTCCCCTGCTTCTTCCCAATGCCCAATGCCCCATTCAACACTCAACACTCTGTTGCCATTCTTGCCAGAGTAAAGCAGATAAATGCACTATAGCCAAAATTAGTGTTGTCGTAGCAATCAGATAACTGTGTATTGTGTAAAGGTGTTCAACAGTAACCGTGCTAATAGCTCCACCACCTGTGAGGATGTCGCGCAGTTGCCCACCGATTAAAGGAATCGCTTCGATGGTTCCTAGCTCAATGCTAAAACGCCAGTATCCTTCTTGAGTCCAGTCTAGGATCATCGCTGTCCAATCTAGCCCGATGGCACTGAGGGTAAACAAAATCCCGCTAATCCAACCAGTTAGCCAACTTTTGCGAAATTGGCGACTCAAAAACATAACTACAAGTTGAATGAGAGCGATCGCAATTAGTCCATTACCAGCAAGCTCGTGGGATCTCCAAAACAACCAACCGTATGACAGTTGTGTATTAATCGTCTTTAACGAGTTATAAGCCCCGCCTGCTGTCGGTTCATAGTAAAAAGAAAGCAAAACTCCGCTAGAAACGTAAATTAAGCACAGAGTCAGAATTACAACTGATAATATCGTCGCTACTCGTCGCAAAATCCTATCGAACTGGGTGCTTTGCATAGCTCACCCCTCCTGTTCTTAAGTAGGTATTTATTCTTATACAATTTTAGCGAAGAAATCTTAATAAATTTTACTTTTCTTATATAAAAATAAAGTTTTTTAAATCAAATATTGCATCCAAGCTTTTAAAGGTTCTGGTGAGCCATACCAAATCCCAGGAGTTCTGGGAGAATGCTTGATACCTTCAATTACCAGATTTTCTGCGCCTTCCAAGTGAGCTGCTTCAATGGGTGTGATTCCATCTCCCCAAGTGTTACCTTTACCACAGGTTAATTTGTAACTACTGTAAGCCAACCAGCTACCGCGCCGTCTTTCTCCAAAAATTGTTTTGCCCGCCACGCAAACGTAACGAACATTTTTGTAAAAAGCTCCAGGATAGTTATTGGTAACAAAATCCAGATTCGAGCGCGTCCAGCGTTCTTGGCTGATGTGGGGTGTACCCAAGGTGATGAGAGTAGTAACCAAGGGATGGGCTTGCCAGAGGGATGGCTCAACATTGCTGCGTGCGAAATAGGGTTTTTCTCCCATGTAGATGCGCGATATCCAACCCCCGGCTGAGTGAGCAATCAAATTAATTTGAGTAGCGTTATGTTGCTGCAATATTTGTTTGACTGTGACATCGAGTTGTTGCAAAATCGGCGTTACAGGTCTTCCGCCAATAGTGGGTAGCCAGTCACGCCGCTGTAGTGGTACTGTGACAGTGGGAAAATTTAACTGTTGTAAAGATTGTTCTAGTTGGCGGTAAGCGATCGCGCTTTCTAGATAACCAGGAACAATAACTGTCGGTAATGGCATTTAAAATTTTGACTGCAAGGACTGAAGGTTTAATTATTTTTTAAGAAATAAGGAGTCATTAGTTTAGAGGCTAAAATAACCATTGCCTGACTTACTCTTGGTAGCCAAACCCAGACACATATGGATGGGTTTTAGGGCTAAAATGTCAATAAAATGGTACAGTTCACAACAGTTTTAGGGTCAACTGATGTGGTAAGATTGTCACAAAGAGCGTAGTATCTAACCGTTCATTGTGCCATTTGTTACGTAATCTTTGTTAAATAAAGGCAATAGAAAAAATAGGACAACCAGAGAAAATTTTCTAATTTAGTCAAACTTATACGATAGATGAAAGTTTATAAATATCCGAAATATTACTTTTAACTGTGCGGTTTATAACAGTAAAAAATCAAAAGCAGTAATTCTTTAGACATCTTTTTAGTAAACACAAATTAAAAACATGATAGAGCATCATTAAGAAATTCAAAACTTGAGGAAATGGTAATTTTAGAGTCTGGATTGCCAGCATAGGAAGTTATTATTTCCTTAGAGGGACGCATCTCTTGGAATATATTGCAATATAGTCACCAAAGAGAGAATTGTTAGCAAACTGCAACTGAGCCGAGTGAACGATAACAGCCATGTCTTACGTCTCCCTGCTGAAAAATATACCAGAAATCATTAGCCAGCCAATTGGGATAGCAGCTATAGCTTCTGTTGGCATCCACGGTGCGATCGCCATGATTGTACCATTGATGCCCATAGACTCTAGCAAGCCCAAAGAAACGGCATCATCAAAAACAGTCGGACTTTTAGAATTGAGTCAAGCCGACCAAAGCCGTTTGCCCGAAAGCACACCCAAAGTAGGTTTACAACAATTACCGCCAATAGCGCCACTTTCTGCACCGAATTTTAGCGCGCAGAGTGTATTGCCCCCATTGGCACCACCGCCAACGAGCCAGTTAGTACTGCCTCCCTTACCTCCATCAGCTAATAGCTATCGGGTTTCTTCTGCGCCTACAAGGCAGTCTCTACGGACGATTCCTAATTATAATTTTGGATTTGACGCTTCTAAATTTGACAGTTCTAAATACAGTAACAGCCCCAAATTTTCGCCATCAGTTCCTCGAGTTCCTCGTTTAACTGAAAGCGATCGCAAATACGAGGCACCTGAGCCGTTACCTGTAAATAGGCTGCCACAATTGCAGTCACAGAACATACCTGATGATATTCTGCAAAATGCCCAATCTCGGAACCTTTCTGACATTGGCCCCGTGACAACACCGCAGGGAAATCCAACTCCGCAAATGACGCAACCAACTAATAACGCGTCTACAACTGCTCAAAACTCCCTGATAAATTCTCTAAAACAAGGTCGAGGAAATAGCAATACTTTAATCGGAACTAGAGGAAGTACGACCCAGGCAAGCGATTTATCCCCCAAAGGAACTCAACAGACAATCGCACAACTGGATTCTTACGATGCTCTTAGAAAACAAGTCCAGCAAGAATACCCTAATGCTGAACAAAAACCAGTTATTCGACAAACATTAGCCACGGATAAGTCGAATGTCCAAGGGGCTGTTTTAGGCGTATTAGTAGTAGATCCTGATGGCAAAGTCTTAGATATCAAGTTCCAAGACAAGTTAGTCTCCCCGGAATTGCAAACAAAAGCAAGAGAGTACTTTAATAAACAATCCCCCAAGGGAGATAAAAAGATTAGTTCTTATCCGTTTAACTTAGTCTTCCAAAACAACGGTAGCAACACAATCGGAGCTACTGAAGATCAAAAGCCCTTTCCATTGGCACCAGGAGGCAACAGCAATCAGCTAACGCCATCGCCAGCGCCTATTTCTAAACCGTTTTCGGAAGCGCCAATCAGAACTAATCAGTCTGCGCCTTTACCCGCACGTACTCTCAAACCGTTAGTTGTGCCAGGAGTCAATAACAACTCACCGAAAGATGATGCAAAGCCATCATCCGAAGTGCAAATCAAGAATAATCAGCCTGCGTCCTCACCTAGAGGTACTCTCAAACCATTAGTTCTACCAAAAATCAATACTAATCAACCCCAGCGCTTACCAGCAGCTACTTCTAAACCATCATCCAAGCTGGAAATCAGAAACAACCAGGCGACGCCTTCACCAGCAGCCAGTACTTCTGAACCGCTATTAGTGCCAACAGTTAATAAAAATCAGCCGACACCGACTCCTAAAGCCGAGCAAGAATTATTACAACAGTTGCGCCAAATGAAGGGAAACACACAAAAGTCTAGTCCAGAACAATAGCCAGTTGCTATTAAAAAGTAAAAAGAAAATTCCGATAAATAAATTGAGGTAGTTAACGGCCCTTTTTATTTATTGTTTCTTTTGTTTTGTTCAGTGATTTTGGATAATGAGAAAAATTGTGAATTTATCTTTTAGGTAAAAGGTATAAATAGACAATAAGTGCTAGTTAACAGTAACTTAAGTTCCCAGATTTAGCACTTATTGTCTAAAGTAGTAAAGTTTTAATGAGCTTTTTTAAATTCAAAATGCAAAATTCAAAATGAACAATAAGAATAATTTTGAATTTTGAATTTTGAATTGGAGCGTTCGCGTAGCGTCTCGTAGAGAAGCGACTTGACTTTACCAGCCTTGTTGTGCATTCTGAAAAACGTAAGCTGCTACCTGTAAAATTTCCTCAGTACTTAACTTGTCTTTAAAGGCAGGCATGGCATTTTTGCCATTCTGTACTTGGTGGATAATCGCCTGAATTGAGTCATTATCGTAATCTTTTAGGTACTTTGATAATGCTTCCTTTTTCAAGGTTTTTTCGGTGATTAGGATGTTACCGCCACCGATATGGCAAGACGCGCAGTTAGCCTCGAAAATTTTAGCACCGTTGGATGTTTCTGCTGCTAGTGCTGGACTAATGAATGTTAATTTGAATAGGGCGATCGCTAACAGCAAAATTAATAAAAGTATTCTCAAGAGAATTTCCTCGCAACAAGCCTCCAGGAAGAGTATAAACGCGATCAATCCCTAGATTAAGTCAAATTTGATCAAAATTGGCGGTAACGAGTTCACCCCACCTTCGCCACATGGTGCTTAGCGTCTTCGGTGGGCAGATGACTCGTCACCGCCATTATCCATTGTGTGGGTCACTCTGGGAGTGTAGCGTGTTGCTTATAAGCTGATTTCACTGAGAAAAGCTGAAAAAATCATCTAGTTCCAACGATGATATTCTAGCTATTCGACAGTGATTGTACCAACCATGCCAGCACCACGATGAGGTTCGCAGTAGAAGGTGTAGTCACCAGCAGGTGCATCTGCGGGGAAGGTAGTTGCTACTTTTTGACCAGGACTCATCAACTGTTTTTTATGAGACAGAGATGCTGCTAATTCCTTGCTGCCAGCTGGGTTTTTAGCGGGATCAAACACAACATTATGGGGCGGAACTTTATTGTTCACCCACTCAATAGTGTCACCTGGTTTAACTGTCAATTTTTTCGGTTGAAATGCCAGCATTCCTTTATCACTGCCAAGTTTCACTTGGTATGTTTCAGCCGCAGCGCTGGGAGTAAAAACAGCGAAGCTGCTAACAACTAAAAGAATTGTCAACACAGCTAGACTCAGGCGTCGCCAGCTTGCCGAAATAAATTTCATGACTCTCTCCTAAACAAACATTTTTTTCCTTTTCTCATTTTAAATAAAATCAACGCCAAAGTATGACAATATGTCGTAGATACAATTTTTTTTTAAGAATGGGCGGAAAAATATAAAAAAAAAGCTGTGCAATCTGGTGTAGATGGTAGACTGCCATACCACAAAAAGTATTTGAATGAAGGTAAACGCTCAGATGGAAAGCTTTGATCCTTGTGGGATGAAAACAAGGGACTGGGGATTGGGGACTGGGCGTTAGGAGCTATGAGTTAGGAGTGAAAATAGTTTGCTTTGTCTACACCATTCGTTCAACACCCAATACTCTATGCCCTATGCCCAATACCCAATACCCAATCCCCAAGACTCAGCCCTAAGTGCTAATTCCGGGATTTAGTAATAGATTTTTCCGCCTCCCCACTTATTACCAACAACTTTGGGTTGTAGGAGAATATGACCAGCGATCGCTACTAAATCATCATCGGTCAGATTTCTCATTTCTGTGAAAATATCTGCACTCTTAGTGCTGGGATGTAATTCGGAAATTTCCTCTACCCCGTCATAAGTAGTGGGATTTTTCATGTAATCCACCAAGCCTTCAATGTTATTACGGTTTGGTGTTGCCAATGCCAGAGCTTCTGGTTCAAGTCCCACGTTCTGGTTGGTTTTGGTAACGCCGCCAACATGACATTGGGCGCAAGCGTATTGAAATAAGCGTTTGCCTTCTTTGACTTGTTTGAGGCTAAGTACGACAGTATCACCCTGATCGTTTAATGCCACTGTTCTGGTAGCTTTGTCTAGTTCCACTGCTGTGGCGCTACCAACAATCAACCCAAACGCGAGTAAAACAGTAGCCACAACAACGCCAATTAGTCTTCTAAACATGTTTCCCCTTAAAGATTTTGACGCTCAACACAGCTAATAAAACGATGCTCAATCTCCTATCCAAAGCCTGAGATCGCCCTTGAGGTGACTTCGGCACCACCCACCGAGTCGCCAACCCTTTGGGCGTGTATCAGATGATATTCGGAAAATAATTGCCTTTGCATCCTCTAACGCCAAACGGCTCTTTTGGTGTTTGTCGGCAATTAAGAGTTGGTTATCGAGAGAAAACAATTTTTCTACAGTCATGCTGTAGTCGGCTGCTATCTCTGCGATCGATAGGTTTGCAAAACCCATAATGCTTGTTAACTGATAGATAGAGATTGAGTCGCTGTAATACCAATATCACGTTAGGAGTGCAATTTGTTGCCCAAAATACGGTTTGGGGGATGGGGAGAGCAGAGGGAGGCAAAGGAGGCAGGGGAGGCAGGGGGAGCAGAGGGAGGCAGGGGAAGCACGGGAGGCAGGGGAGGCAGGGGGAGGCAGGGGAAGCAGGGGGCAGAAAAAAGCTTAACTGAACAGTATTGGGAGCAGGAGAGGTGTTACAGCAGTAAATAGAGTTAATCGAATTAAAGAAGTTAATAATTCTTGAGCTTTTAATAGTGAAATTTGAACCTCTGAGTTTCCGCTATGAACCTTTGAGCTTCGCTGATGAATATCTGAGCTTCGTCGATGAATATCTGAGCTTCGTCGATGAATATCTGAGGTTTGGCGATGAATATCTGAGGTTTGGCGATGAATATCTGAGCTTCGTCGATGAACCTCTGAGCTTCGTCGATGAACCTCTG